>NZ_JBEXSI010000014.1:0-144617 GCF_040613515.1 Streptomyces sp. NPDC006261 | reverse complement strand
CCTGCACTTCACCCCCACCTCGGCGTCCTGGCTCAACCTCGTCGAGCGCTGGTTCGCCGAGCTGACCTCCCGCAAACTCCGCCGCTCGGCCCACCGCAGCGTCGTCGAACTCGAACGGGACATCCGCGGCTGGATCAACGAATGGAACAAGAACCCCAAGCCGTTCGTCTGGACGAAGACCGCCGACGACATCCTCGACACCCTCGCCGCATACTGCACACGGATTAACGACTCAGGACACTAGCTTGGGGCAAGTTCTCTCCGGAGATGTGCCCCGTACCCGGGAGCAGTTCGCTCTCGCGTCGCGGTAGTGCTGGAACTGCAAGGTCGTCAATGACGTGCCTAGCGGCTCCGCCGATCCGCTCAGCGAGAGGAGGTGAAGGGGGCGTGGATAAACCGGAGCAGGCCACACCCGCGGCGGCGTCGAAGGTAAAGACCGGTCTCGGTCGTGCTGTCCTGGTCAGCGTCATCAGTAAGGCCATTTGGTCATGGCTGGTGATGGTGTTCGGGGGCGACAACGTCTAGCAGTACGGGCCCGGCGGCGTACGCGCAGCCGGGCCCACCTGCTGAGGGCGAGATCGTCCGCCTACGCTGAAGCAGCGATATCCACCCCGAGCGCGGCGATCAGCTCGGGAAGGTCGTCCCACTCCCACACCCGCGCCCGTTCCCTGGCGTCGAGGGGGACGGGCGCGGTGCATGTCGGCCCCCCCGAGCAGGCCACGCTCGACGGCCCGTCGGGGGTGCTGTGCAGGGTGAGGTCGCCCGCGCACCACGGGCACGGCTCGGGCAGGGGAGTGTCGCGCCGGTCGAGGCCGAGGGCGCGCAGCACGCGAGCGTTGGCGATCCGTGCGGTACGCCTCGCTTCGTGCAGCAGGTAGAGCGGCAGTACCTCGAACGGCGGCGCGACGAGCGCCCCGTCGAGCTCGCGCTCGGGTGCGGTGTCCTCGTCGAGCACGCGGCCCTCGACCCACACGCACGCCCAATGCAGCCCGTGCCGCCTGCTGCCCGCCGCTCGGTGGCTGTCGGGTGCGCTCGGCTCGGCGGCCAACCATGCGCGGGGGTCGCCCGCCTCGGTGCGTTGCGTCGCCGCGGCGAGGGTGTCGGCGAGATCGAAGATCAGCCGCTCGACCGCCCGCCCGGTGTCGAGGGCGGCGAGGTTGAGGGGCGCAGGGTGCTCGCGCAGCACGAGCGGCGCCCGATCTTCGACGAGCTGCTCGTCGTCCTCGCGCATGGTGTGTGCGAGCTGCCTCGGCGGCCAGTGGTCCGCCGGCGGCGTCTCGATCGCGAGCAGCAGGTCGCTCCACCTGCCCCGGATCGTCCGCAGTGCGCGCGCGGTCTCGTACACAGCCTGTGCGTAAGTCATCGCTTCCCCTCCCCGGCGCTGCGCCGCAGGGCCTCGGCCTCGGCGGCGTACTGGTCGCGCTCGGCCTCGATCTCCTGCATGGCCTGCTCGGCGGCGTCGATCCGGTGGCGCAGCTTGAGCGCCGCCGTCTGCTGCCCGCCGGCGGAGCGGCGGAACGTCTCGCACTCGGCGATCTCGGCCTCGGCCAGGTCGCGGAGTTGGTTCGCGTCCCCCGGGGTGAGAGCGCCTCGGTCGGCGCGGGCGAGCAGCACTCGCAGCGCGGTGCGCCGCTGCTCTCGGACGCCCTCTCGGGTGAGGGCCCGGCCACGCCGGGACCGGGTACGGGTGGTGTCGTTCACGGGGTCTCTCCGTTCTCGGCTCGGCGCGTCGTCGAGCAGGCGGTGCAGGTGGTCGAGCAGGTGTGGCGGCCGAGGCGGCGCAGCTCACGGTCGAGGCGGTCGTCGATCCGGACCGTGTAGGCCAGGGACGCGCCGAGCGCGAGGGCGAGCACGACGGCGAGGGCGAGCAGGGCCGGGCTCATGGGGTTCTCTCTTCGTTCGTTCGGGCACGGCCGAGCAGCCGGGCGAGGGAGCGCCGAGCGCGCGGGGTCTCCCGCGCGCGAGGCGCGACCGGTCGCGCGGGAAAGGTGTCGGTCATGTGCCATCCATCGATGGCGAGGCGGTCGGCGAGGGCGGCGACGACGACGGTCGCGCGGTGCGGTGGTACGCCGAGCTCGTCGGTCAGGTGGGCGGTGATCACTGCTCGTGCGGCGGCGGGAATCATCGGGCCTCGCCTCCGCCGCTGGTGTGGCGGGCGCGGGCGTCTCGTCGAGGTGCCGGCGGTTGGCACATGATCCGGGCGAGCCTCGCCTGCTCGGCGTCGGCCTGCTCGTCGCCGAACTCGGCGATCAGCGCGTCGACGCGCGAGGGGTGAACGCCCGACAGGGGTCGCCGTCCCTTGCCCCGGTTGCGGAAGGACGATCGGCATTGCTCGTCGACGGCGGCGAGGCAGTAAGGGCACTTGACGCCGAGCGGGTCCGGGACGCCCTCGGCGACGAGCTGCTCGCGATGGGCCCGAGCCTTCCGGAACGGGCGCAGCTCGGCGGCGACGTGCGCGGGCATGTACCGGCGCCGCCCGTCACCGACACCCGACATGAGCGCGGCGAGACGTTTCTGCCCCGCCGGGTTGATCTCGGCGCGGTACTGCGCGGGCGCGGCGTGTCCGAGAGCAACAGCGGTTCGGGCTCCGAGCAGCTCGTCGCGCCATGCGGCGACGTTGTCGGGGTCCACGTCGGGCACCGGGTCGGTGTGGCGGTTCATGAGCTCGGCCCGGAGCGGCCCCCATGCGGCGAGCAGGTCGTGCGGCTCGATCGGCCGGTACTGCGAGCTGCGGTTGCCTCCCTGCTGCTCGTAGTACCGGCGGGTGGCGCGGGCGGCGTCCCACCCGACTTCCGACATGGTGGCCGGGACGTCGGCGACGGCGGCGGTCCACTCCGTGATGGTGCGGGCGGACTGCTGCGGGTCGGCGAGGGCGCGGCGTACCCGGGAGTCGAGCGTTCCGGCGAACGCCAACAGGGCGGCGATCTGCTGCTCGTTCATGGGGTGCCCTCCTTCTGTGCGTTGAGCAAGGCGAGACCGGCGGCCAAGTTGTCGGCGTAGCTGGCGGTCGTCGACTGCTGTCGAGGCGTTGAGCTCGTCGGCCGGTCGAGGTCGGACCAGACCTTGAGCCAGTAGCGGGCCGCTTTCGGGGCCTCGCCCGGGACGGTGCGGCGGGCGGCGAGGCCGACCAGGGCCTCGACGCCGTGCCGCTGCATCAACCGATTGACGTCGCGCTGCTCCCCGAGGCCGAGCGACCACCGGACGGTGATCGAGGCCGCGGCGAGAGCGTCGTCGAGCGGGCGCAGTTCGGGAATCAGAGCGGCCGAGCTTCCGCGCGGCTGCTGCTCTTGTGGTGGTGAGTAAGTAGGTACGTTCTGGGGGCCGCCCACCGGCCCCCCGGGGGCCGACCCTCGGCCCTCCCCCCGGCCGGTGTCCGGTCCCCCCGGGGCCGGTCCTCGGCCCTCTCCAGGGCTGCTCATCGGCCCCCCGGGGGCCGATTCACGACCCGGGCCGAAATCCGGTCCGGGCCGATGCTCGGTCCCCTGCTCGTCGAGGAGCGGGAGACGATAGACGGTCTCGCCCCCGGGACCGATCCGGCCTACGACGATGGCGAGCTCACCGGACGCGAGCAGGGAGTCGACCCCGTTCCGGACGGTGGAGCGGGCGGCGCGCGTTCGCTGAATGAGTGCGGCCGTACCGGCGTAGGCAACACCGTCAGCGCCGGCGCGGTCAGCTATCGCGAGCAGGACCAGACGAGCGGCGCCTCGGGAGCGGGACCGGGTCCATACCCAATCCGTCGCGGCGAGGCTCAACGCAACGTCTCCTTAGAGGAGTTGGATCGCCGGGCGGTTCGGGGCGTCCGGCGAGGGCGGCGGGTGTGTGGAGCGGGCAGCGGTTGCCGACGACGTATCGGCGCGTACCGATCGCGTGGCAGTAGGCACCGGCAGCGCCGTCCCAGAATTCGCAGATCAAGCAGCAGGCTCGGCGCCGACGTACCGGGCGTAGACCCGGTGTTCGACGCGACCCTGCTCGACGACAGATCGGGCGACCGCCTCGAACCCGCCGTCGGGGTACGCGGCCAGGCGGCCGCTTCGGATGGCCTGAGCGGCAGACGAAGCTCGGGCGATCGAGGCGAGCCGCTGCACGATCGCCCACTCGCCCGGATGCTCGGCGAGCTCCATCGCGATCAATGCGTGCTTGGTGTTCCGGCTGCGCGGCGGCGGGCCAGCAAAGACAACGCTCACAAGATCCCCCATGTGTTCCTGAGCACGAACAGCAGCGGGCAGGACCCACCCCGTACGGGGGTGTTTGTCTGTTGCTGTTCTCGAACAAGAACAAACGTAAGCGTGATCGATTCGGCACGTCAACGCAGTTCAGGGGTGTGCAATCCGAGGCGATGGCTGCTTATATAAGTTCGTTCGCGTTCTGCGACAAGAACGGAGATGAGAACCCGTGTCCCCCATAGGCGGCGAGAGCTCGACGCCCTTCACCGACATGGTTCGCGAGGTGCTCGCCGTCAGCGGCGCGACCCTGCGGAGCGTGGCCGAGCGAGCGGTCGACCCCGAGACGGGCAAGCGGCTCCAGTGGACCACCCTCGCCAAGATCAAGAACGGCGAGAGCTACCGGCACGACCGGTGGATCGTCGGTGCCATCGCTGCGGCGACCGGCCTACCGCTGGTTGACGTCAAGCGCGCGGCGGCGGCCGAGTGGGTCGGGCTCACCGCCGACGACATCCTCGGCCTGTCGACCTCCGAGGTCTCGGTCGTGGTGGCCTACAAGCCCGGAACTAGGCCGGATGAGCTGGCGTTGGTTAAAGAGGCCCTCAAGATTCTTGACCTTGAAGACGCAACGATCAAGGTGCTGGAGGAGCGTAACCCAGGGTCGTAAGCGCGTGACCTGCGGCGATATGAGCGCTAATGTGGACCGGGCCTTGACTCGGGCATATGTTCGATTCAGGCTCTCGCCCATGCCACGAGGGGGGCATCTTGTACCGCTTCCGCCGTACCCGACTCGACGACAAAGCACCCGCAGCAGGTCGCGCCACTGCTGATAAGCGCGACATCCTGCTCGACGACAGACACATCACCGACACCGGGGCCATCGCTCTTGAGGCTGTCCTGAACGCCCTGCCCCCCACCGCCGGCGTTCAGGAGCGAGCTCCCAAGTGTCCATCGTCGAGCCCCGAGCGGGGCACGGTGTAGTAGTGCAGAAGGGGCCGCCCGACGAGAGTCGGGCGGCCCCTTCTGTGTGTCAGGGGTTCGGTGTAGCGTGAGCGCGCGCGGTCATCGTTTGTGCAGGTCAGACGGCGTTTGTAGCGTGCCCAATGCGTGCCCATTGCGTGCCCGAACTGCTGTGAACCGGTTGGCACGGGTTGACACGAGAAGCGCCGCCACAAGGCGTTGACCTGCGGTTTCCACCACGCGGCGGCACTCGGTGGACCTATTCGTCAGGACCCATCTCGGGCTCGTAATGCGTAGGTCTCGGGTTCGAATCCCGAAGGCGGCTCAGTCAAACCCCAGGTCACATAGCCCGTGACCTGGGGTTTTCTGTTGCTCGGGGCATGGCGGGTCACACGGCCGGGTTGCCGTGGCGTTGCCTGCGTGAGCGGTGCGTGAGCGGAGCCGCTCGGGACCTACTTTGTGGGCTTGCGGCGTGTGGCCTTCTCGGCTGCCTTGGCCTGGGCTTTCGCCTTGTCCCTCTTCGGCTTGCCGCCGCCCTTGCTGCCCTTGCCGACATCGGCCGCCTTGGCCGCAGCCTTCCTGGCCTTCTCCTTCTTCGCGGCCTTGCGCACGGCCTTCTCGGCCTCGGCCTTGCGCTGGAGGGGGACGAGCTTCGCGGTGGCCTCGGCGGCACTCTTGCCGACGTGGGGGAGGACGCTCTGGTAGATGTCCCGCGTGATGCGGGTGTCGCTGTGCCCAAGGGTGTCCGACACGATCTTGATGTCGATGTCGGCGGCGAGCATGAGGGTGGCCGCGCCGTGGCGCAGATCGTGCAGGCGGATCGGCGGGAGACCGGAGGCGGCGACGAGGCGCTCGAAGAGGTCGGTCACCTTGCCGGGGTGGAGCCAGGAGCCGTCTTCCTGCGTGAAGACGTGGCCGGTCTCGACCCAGGCTGTGCCCCATTCTTCGCGGGCCGTTTCCTGCCGTTCGCGGTGGTGCTTCAGAACGTCGACGGTGTCGTCGTCGAGGGCGACTACGCGGGAGCCGCTGTCGGTCTTGGGGTCGGACGCTTCCACCTCCCAGCCGTCCTGGACGAGTTGAGAGGAGACGGTGAGGAAGTGGGCGTCGAGGTTCGTCTCCGACCACGGCTGGCCGCACGCCTCGCCTCGGCGCAGGCCGCGGAACGCGATCAGGTGCCACATCGCGTACAGCCGGTCCTCGGCGACGAAGTCGAGGAAGGCACCGGTCTGTTCCGGCGTCCAGACCATCACGGGCGACGGCTTCTCGCCCGTCTGCTCCCACTTGGCGACCCGCTCGTCCGTCCACACGAGCGCCTTCGGCTTGCGCACGGGGTCGATCTCGACATGGGCGGCCGGGTTGAACGTGATGATCTGCTGCCCGATCGCGTCGTTCAGGGCGGCCCGGAGGGTGGCCTTGACGTGCAGCCGCGTGGCAGGGCCGGTGACGCGCCGAAAGGGCGGCATCTCGTCGATCGCGGCTTTCATGGCCTTGCGGCGGGCGCGGTTCCCGATGCCCTTCCACGGCACCGTCGCGAGCTCGTCGAGGGCGGCTCGCCGCTGGGCGTTGTCCTCCAGGATCTGGGTGTTCGCCTCGCGAATGTCGGTGAACATCTCGCTGAGGTGGCTGACGCGCAGCCGGTCCAGGCGCCGGCTGCCGATGCGCGGCTTCAGGTGGACGCGGATATCGGTCTCGTAGCGGTTGAGGCCGGACTTGCGTATGCGCTTGCCGGCCAGCCACCGGTCGAGCCATTCGGCGACGGTCAGGCTGCCTATGAGGTCCTGACCGGAGTGGAGGCGCCGCCGCGTCTCCTCGACCTCGGGCAGAGGTGACCGTTCGCGGCTGACCTCGGCCAGCATCTCGGCGATGAGTTCGGTGCCCTCGGGGTCGTCCGAGTCGGCGAGCCCGAGGAGGGCGCGTACGTGGTCGAGGTCGGCCTGGGCTGCCTTGAGACTGGCGTACCCGCCACGGGCGAAGGAGCGGCGGCTGCCGTTCTCGCGGGGTGCGAGCTCCTGGCGTACGGAGTAGGTGCAGTGGTTCCTGCTGTTGCGCTTGGGGCAGGAGGTGCCGAGTTCCTTGCCGGTCTTCGGGTCGCGGCAGGAGCAGCGGCGGTAGGTGGAGCCCTTCAAAGATCATTCTCCTCGCTGGTTTCGGGATCGCTCCCGGATGAGTCGATTACGTGGGCCAGGTCGGGCCACAGGAACGGGGGCGTGACGCCCTCTTCCTCGATGAAGGCGCGAACTCTGCGCAGGCGGTCTTCTGCGTCGTCGGCCGTCTCGGCGGCACGGGCCTGGGAGCGGAGAGCCTCGGCCTTCCGGTCGGCATTCGGGGCGGTCTGGGCGTGGTAGCGCGCGTACTCCTCGTCGCGTCGCGCACTTCGCAGCCGCTCCTGGGCGGCGTGATGGGCTCGGAAGTAGCGGAGCATGTCGTCGTCCGCGCCGAGATCGGTCTCCTCCCCCGTGAACCAGCGCAGCGCATCCAGAGTGGAAGTGGAGTCCTGGAGTGGGAGCCGCTGCACGTCCTCGATGTAGCCCACGGGATAGAGGAGGCAGATGGGTGGGGTGTTCAGGGCTTCGGCCAGCACCATGACGTCGACCAAGGGCAGGTTGGAGCGGCGTCCGGACTCCATGTTGGCGATGACGTTGCGCGGGATCGGATGGCCGATCTCCGCGCATCTGTCGGCCAAGTCCTGTGCGCTCCAACCCAGTTCCTTCCGTCGTCTGCGGACCTCGGTGGCCACGGTGGCCATGACCTGGTCCACCCACTCCGGGACGTCGTCCTCGTCGTCGGCCTTGCTCGATCCATGGTGACTGCGGCGTTGTGTCATGCAGACACATTAGCTCGCTTAGCGTTGATTCCAAGACCTGGAGACGGGCGCGGAGGTCGCGTTCGCCGTGGGCTCAGTCATGGATGGAGTGCGGATGCGCCAGAACGAAGACGCCGGAGGGGTGAAGGGGATGAGTCGCGAGGAGCTTCTGAGGCTCCCGGCGGCCGTTGACCTGGAGACGGGTAACCGCGCGCTGGGGCTCGGCCGGAGCAAGGGCTACGAGTTGGCCAAGCGCGGCCAGTACCCGTGCAAGGTGCTCAGGCTCGGGAACGCCTACCGGGTGGTGACCGCAGACCTGTTGGCCCTGCTGGGGCTGGCCGCATGAGGCACCTGATGCGCCGTAGGCGCTTCTGCGCTGAGCTGACACAGAAACGCTGGACTGTGGCACGGCGTGGACGTACTGTCCGTGGTCGCTCGCGGAACCGAGACCCCCGCGAGAAGAGGGAGAGCCTCCGACGGTGCAACGCCGGAGGCTCCAGGACTCCCCAGCAATCCCGTGAGATCCGACCCGGCGGCAAGGGCGTGCAAGCCCGCAGCCGCCAGACGAGGAGCCGCCCAGTGCAACCCGAAAACCCCGACTCCTATTCCACCCCCGCCCGAGCGGCCTGGCCCGCCACGGCCATCCCCGGCCGGCCCGGCGCCCATCTGGGTCCGGCCCAGGCCGCCCATGCCACAGCGGAGATGCACGATGGTCCGGCTGACGGCAGCGAGGCGGACCCGGCAAGGAGCCTGGAGACCATTCCCGACACGGAGCCGACGCCAGGCTCCGATCTGCTGGACGAACTGCGCTCCCAGATAGCCCAGTTCGTGATTCCGCCCTCTCCCGAGGCGCTGGACGCGACCACCCTCTGGGTGGCGGCGACGCAGCTCCAGCCCGCCTGGCAGCACGCCCCACGGCTGGCAGTGGTGGGACCTGCGAAACGGTGCGGGAAGTCCCGGCTCCTGGACGTGCTGACCGAGACGGTCCACGAGCCGATGCTCACCATCAACACCACACCAGCGGCCATCTTCCGCTCGATCAACGAGGAGGAGCCACCGACGCTGCTGGTGGACGAGGCCGACACCATCTTCGGCCCCAAGGTCGCGGAGAAGAACGAGGAGACACGCGGACTCCTCAACGCCGGCCACCAGCGCGGCCGGTACGTCACCCGGGTCGTCGGCAACGACCACACTCCGCACAAGTTCGCCACCTTCGCCATGGCAGCCATCGCGGGGATCGGTGACCTACCGGACACCGTCATGGATCGATCCGTCGTCATCCGTATGCGCCGCAGGGCCGAGGGCGAGAAGGTCAAACCCTTCCGCTCGCGACGCGACATCCCGGCCCTGCACGAACTGCGCGACCGTATCCGTGCCTGGGCCCTCCCGCTACTGGAGGACGCTGCGAGCCTGGAGCCGGAGATGCCGGTCGAGGATCGAGCCGCCGACACCTGGGAGCCTCTGGTGATCATCGCGGACCTGGCCGGCGGTCGCTGGCCACGGCTTGCGCGGATCGCGTGCGCACGGATGGTCGCGGCCGAGGTGGCAGCCGAGGAGGACCACCCGAGTGGGGCGCGGATCCTCGCTGACATCCGACGAGTCTTCTTCGCGCAGCGGGAGGCTGACAGCCTCTCCACCGAAGACCTCCTGCACCACCTGAACGCGGACGCCGAAGCCCCGTGGGGAGAGCGTGGACGCTACGGCCTGACCTCCCGGGAGCTCAGCGGGATGCTGCGCGACTACGACATCCGGCCCGGCAACGTGCGCATGGCCGACCGCACTCAGCGCAAGGGCTACACGCGCAACAAGTTCCTGGACGCCTGGCGGCGGTACTGCCCGACCGTCCACCCGGTCGACGCTCGGCGCGGCGAAAGCTGACCCCACCTCCCTGGTTGCCGTACGTGCCGTCCCTGCCGTGATCGTGCAGGTCAGGGCACCACAGCAGCAAGACGGCAGCCGAGGGCAAGACGGCAGCGCACGCGCCTGAGCACGTGCAGCCAGCAGGGGGACGGCGTCCAGATCCGTCTTGCCCCGTCCCAGGCGTCTTCGCCGTATCGCAGCAGGTCACAGTCCTGCTCGCTGGGACGCCTGCCGCGACCGGCCGTCCCAGCGGATGCAGGCGCCCGGACAGGAGCCGGGGCGGATCCGCCTCGCCCCTGTCCCGAGTCGGGACAAGACGCCAGAGCTTCCCGCCAAGACGGCACGTCAGGCGCGCTGCCGTACCGCGCTGACCTGCACGTGCAACGCACAAGACGGCAAAGACGCCCCTCACCCACTACCCCCAAGGAGATTCCCGCTTGACCGCCCTGCACCTCACCACGTCATCGCCGCAGACACGAGATGACGTCCCAGCCGAAGGGCAGCACCCGCAGCGTGCCGACGCAGAGCGGCTCGTGCTCGGCGCGGCCGGCATCGTCATCGTGGTTCTGACAGCCGGAGCGTTCTGGCTGTCCTACGCGCACCTCGCCGACGTCGCAGGCCAGCACGGGCTTGGCGCATCCCCCATCCGCCGATGGGCCTGGCCCGCCACCCTGGACGCGTTCATCGTCGCCGGTGAACTGCTCATGCTGCGGGCTGCGCTCCGGCGTACGACCGACCTCTGGGCGGTCGCCGTGACCGCTGCCGGATCGGTCGGCTCTATTGCACTGAACGTCGCTGGGGTCAGCGGCGCGGACAGCGAGCGCAGCGTTCCGCTCCTCGACTACGTGGTCGCTGCCGTCCCTCCGGCCGCCGCGATGGTCGCGTTCGGCGTGCTGATGCGACAGATCCACCAGCATGTGGCACCAACCGATGCCCCATCCGGTATCGGCTCCGTAGCTGTGCGGAACCGGCCGGCCGGTGAGCACGGCGAGGGCCGGCGGCAGGACGCTGCCGCCGAGGTTCCGCAAGCTTCTGGCGAGGAGCGGACGGAATCCACGTCTCCGGTGCCGAAGGCCAAACCAGTCGGCGGCCGTCCTCCGAAGGCGACCATCGAAGAACTGAAGGCCATCGGCCGAGCCGCCGGTCGCCAGCACGGCAAACTCACGCGTGGTCTGCTGCGAGATGCCGTGAAGGAACGGAACTTGACGATCGGAAGCGCGCGGCAGACCGAAGTCATGGAGTCGCTCCGGCCGGAACTCGAAGCCGCTGGCATCAAGGTCTCCGGAGGCTGACGCCTCGCGTGCTCGGGTGACCGGAACCCTTCCGGTCACCCGAGCACACGCCGGTCGCCCCGTAGATCCCCACACCCGTGACAACGCGATGGCTCGCGCCACCGGGTCGTCGTGATCCTGTCCGCCGAGCCGCATCTGGAGCAACTTCCATGCAGCACAGCCAATACCTACCTGACGACACCTCCGCTGAGCCGCCCGCCTCGGCACAGCCCCGTACGCTGCTGTCCCGACTGCGTCGGGCGTTCGGGCGGGCTGCCCCGGGCGGAGCCAGTAGTACCCCGAGTCCGACTCAAGGCCGGTCTTCGGGGATCTCCGCCCCGGGGGTGGCGGAGTCGGCCCAGCGCCAGGGGGCGCTTGGCCGGGAGGTCGGGGCCGAGGGCGGCTCCGACCAGGACGAGCTCCACGCCGTCCAGCAGCAGATCCTTAGCCCCGCACCCGCCACCGAACCGACAGTCGGCGAACGAGCACCGCAGAGCGTGCAGCCGACGATCCGCCGCTTCACCGGCACCAAGCGGACCGTCCGTGTCGGACCGCTGCGCTTCACCGGCGACGAGCACGCCGCGCTCCAGGAGGCCGCAGCCGAGCACGGCTACAAAGGGGAATCCGGCTTCACCGCGGACATCGCCCTCGCCTTCATCACCGGCCGGTTCACCGCGAACCTGCCGCTGTCCGAGGACCGCCGCCGCACCCACATGTTCCGCGCCCAGGTACTGCGCGAGCTCAACCGGATCGGCGTCAACGTCAACCAGATCGCCCGAGCCCTCAACAGCGACCTCACCCCACCCGACGTACGTCACCGTCTCGACGAGCTCCACCACCTGCTGGACCTGATCGCAGGGGCCCTGTGTGAACCCGTCGAGGCGGAGAAGGAGCAGGCCGCGTGATAGCCGCCATCAAACCGGCCGGGTCCAACACCCGTGGCCTGCTCGCCTACCTCTACGGTCCCGGCCGCCACGACGAGCACCTCGACCCGCACATCGTCACGGGCTTCGCGATGCTCGGTATACCCGACCCCGGCCGGAACCCGGACGCCACCCTCACCCAGCTCGCCCACCACCTCGACGAGCCGGTGCATCTCCGGAACAGCGAGTTCGGGAAGAAGATCACCGAGCACGTCTGGCACTGCCCCGTCCGCGCAGCCCCCGAAGACCGGCACCTCTCCGATACCGAGTGGGCCGACATCGCCCAGCGCATCGTCGAAGCCGCAGGCATCGCCCCGCCCGGCGACGACCTCGGCTGCCGGTGGATCGCCGTACGCCACGCGGACGACCACATCCACATCCTCGCCACCACCGTCCGCGAAGACGGCCGCCGCCCCAAGCTCCACGGCAGCGGCATCCGCGTCGGCGACGCCTGCCGCCAGATCGAGACGGACTACGGCCTGCGCCAACTGAAGAAGAGCGACCGCACCGCCGGAAAGCGCCCCACCCAAGCCGAGATGCACAAGGCCCAACGCCTCGGCTGGGACCAGACCAGCGGCGACTGGCTCCAGGACCGCATCCGCGCCGCCATCCCCCACGCCAGCAACGCCGAGGAACTCCTCGCCTACCTCGAAGCCGACGGCATCGCGATCAAACCCCGCCGCGGACCGTCCGGAGACCTCCTCGGCTACGCCGCAGGCCGCCCCGGCGACCTCAACAAGGACGGGAAACAGATCTTCCACCCCGGCGGAAGGATCGCCCCCGACCTCACCCTCCCCAAGCTCAAGGCCCGTCTGGAAACCACCGCACCCGAAGAACACCCCACCGCACGCCGACAGCGCCCCACCACCCCCTGGCACCAGGTCACCGACGCCCTCGACACCCTCCACCAGGGCACGACCGACGACACCCACACCCAGGCCCACATCACGGCGCTCGGCGAACTCATCGAGGCCACCGCACAGAAAGCCCCTGACCACTCCCGAGCCGAACTACGCGCCGCAGCAAAGACATTCGCCCGCGCCCAGCGCTCCCAGATCCGAGCCGAGCACCAGGCCGCCCATACCCTGCGCCGTGCAGCCCGCGACATCGCCTACACCGCCACCGGCCCCGACGGCAGCACCTTCGCCGCCCTGCTCGCCGCCCTCGTCTGGGCCACAATCATCGCCGCCCACTGGCACGAGGAGAAGAACCACACCCACCAGGCCAAAGCCGCCCGCCAGACCCTCCACCACCTACACAACGCCGCAGACCACGCCCTCGCCCCGGTCATCGACAACCTCGCCGCTCGCCACCCGAGCGATCAGGCCAGCCGAACCCTGGCCCACGACGTCCGGGCCGCCGTCCCCGACCACGCCGACCGCATCCTCACCGACCCCGCCTGGCCGGCCCTCGCCACCGTCCTCGCCGACGCCGAAGCCGGCGGCCACAAGCCCCACCAGCTCCTCAAGGAAGCCGCCGCTCAGCGCGAACTCACCACCGCTCGCCAACCCGCCCGCGTCCTGATCACCCGCATCCAGCACACCAGCCGCAACCCCGCACCCAACCCCCGTGCCGAGGCGGCTCGCAGGACTACGACCATGCGACTGTCCGCGACTGCACTATCGGCCGGTGTGGCTGAGCCCGCACGGTCGGCGGTCCCGGCGGAACAGAAGCACCGTCCACGTCTGTGAGGCAAGAGGCGTTCCTTGGCTCGGAAGTCCTGCATCCAGACAAGATCCAGTAGGTGGTGGAGCCTTGGTGCTCTCCCGCAGTTCCCCGCCGGAACTTGGAGCGGTCTACGCGGACAAGGTCCCGTCGAGGTAGTCCTGCACCGGCTCGAACAGCCCGTACGGCACATACTCCGGGATGTCGCCATGGGATACCCAGGCAAGCTCGGCAAGCTCCTCGGTATCGGCGACGTGAGCTGTACCGCCCAGGATCTGGCAGGCGGTGTAGGACATGAGGCGGCCCGTCTTGGGGTGAACGCGCTCGCCGAGCAGCTTGACCGCTTCCACGGTCAGCCCTGTCTCCTCCTGGGTTTCCCGTACGGCGGCGGCCTCACGTTCCTCGCCGAGCTCGACCTCCCCGGCGGGGAACTGCCAGGAGAGCTGCCCCTCGCTCACCCGGCGGCGGACCATGAGCACGCGGCCCTCGTGAACGACGATGGCGGCAGCGATGCCCGGCCGCTCGTCCGTGGTCTGCTGCTTCACGACTGCTCCTCCAAGAGGCCCGGGGTGGGTGGGAAGACCGTATCGGTGGACGTGAAACGGTCGCTGTGTTGTCAGGCCGTTCGTCTCGGGGCTTCCGCCGAAGGCGCGCACGCCAATGACCCGCCCCGGCCACGGGCTCTCGCTGCGGGGGACAGCGGGCACCAGCGTGACCGGGGCGGGGGCTTAACTACGGCGGAAGAGCCTGCTCTGGCCCCGATGCTTGCCGGTTCTCCTGCCGGGGGTCGACTGCCCCTCCTCGGCGGATTCGCTCGGCCGGGTGGAGCCGGCCGGGCGGCTCTCGTTGAAGAAGGATTGCCAGACCCGTTCCTGCAGCTCGCCGATGCAGGCGCCGCACGCGTACATCGGGGCTTGGGCCCCGGCGACTCTGGCGGGGCCGATCCACAGGACGCGCGTCCACCGCTGCCCGCAGTAGAGCCAGCAGAGTCCGTCGACCCACTCGTTGCCGTCGTCGGTGGCCGCCGGTGCGGGTAGTCCTCCTCGGGCGAACTCGGCAATCCCGGGGATCACCCTGTGCTGTAGGGCGACTTCCGTCAGCATCGCTCGTCTCCCTCCGTGATCAACGGTCCTGAGTCGCAGGAGAAGCGTCTTTCTGCTTCTCGGCTTCGGAGAACAGGAGCGTGGGCTCGGCGAGGATGTCGCGGCCGGACTCGCTCTTGTAGATCTCGTCTACGCTGCCGAACCGGGCCTCGGAGTAGTCGAGGTCCAGCAGCGCGGCGGCCTGGCGCACGGATGCCTCGTCGGGTCCTTCGATCTCCAGAAAGGTGGGAAGGTCCGGCCAGCTGTCGAAGTCGAAGGCGACCTCGCCCAGGCGCCATTCCTCGCGGTAGTTCTCCTGGTACCGGACCTCGGTGAGGCCGACCCGGCGCAGGATGTCGGCCATGGCGTGCAGGTCGGTGACCTCGGTTTCGATCTCCTTGGTGCCGTCGATCGTCGTGGCGTCGGTGACCTGCTTGAGGGTGAGCGTCGAGCGGGTGCCCTCGTCCCGCAGCCGAATCCAGGCCCCGCCGTCAAGGGAGTCGTTCTCGAAGATCTTGCGGGTGAGGAGCGTGCGGGGGAACGCCTGGACGGCACCGAGGGCGCTCAGCTTGGTCTGGAGGTCGGCGACGTCCACGGCCAGGAACTTCGCCTCGTACTCGTGCTTCATGGGGCCTTCTCTCAGAAGTGGTCGGTGAGGGTGGACGTCCGGGCCGCGAGCAGCAGGCCCATGCGGTGGGTGTGGTCGTGCAGCTGGCCGACGTGGGGCCGCTCGGTGAACTCGGTGGTGCGCAGAGTGAGCAGTACCTCCCAGTCGCCGATGAAGTGGGGGTGAAGGCGTTCCGGGGAGGTGTAGTGCTCGATCATGTGGTGGCGTCTTTCGACGGGCATCATGAACTCCGCGCCGAACACACCGCCCGGGCGGACCAGGCGCTGCATGCGGTCGACGAACTCGCCGAGCGGGCGGTGGTGGTTGGCACTGTAGTGCCACGAGCAGCTCGTCCAGACCGCGTCGCACTGCAGGCCCAGAGGTTCACCGTCCAGGAAGTCGTCCTCAACGACCTCGACGCGTTCGTGGAGTTCTTCGAGCTTCAGTCGATCGATCAGTCCCAACGCGTGGGCCTGGCTGTCACCCGGGAGGTGGACGTCGCCCCCATGGAGGGCGACCGCGTCACGTTCGACGGCGACGACGCGGTAGCCGGCGGCGGCGAGGGGCAGGACGAACTTGCCGTCGCTCGCGCCGACCACGGCGACGGTGGCGTCAGGGGCGACACGTTCCCGCAGTGTGGCGAGGAACTGCGGGAAGAACGTGAGGGTGTGCTCCCACAGGCTCTGAGTCTGCATGGGGGTGCGCTCCTTGCGTCTCGGTCTTCATGATCACTCGGAGGACCTCGTCGGGGCTGCGCCCCGTGGTGTCGACGCGATGCATCGGGAACGATGCGTAGGCGTCCGTCACTCGGTCCGTAGCGGTCTCGATCAGTGAGTCCCACCGCGACACCGGCTTGTTCCGCCCAGCGAGTCGACGCTGTCTCTCGTCGTCGTCGCAGAGGAGGTGGTACGTAGCAGGTGTCGGCAGCCAACTCGGCAGGGTGACACCGAGCCGCGATCCCAAGGCCCGGTGAGTGGTGAGGCACCGGGCGAAGTAGCTCTCGACGACGACCGGGACGCCGGCGTCGAGGTGGTGCTGGATCTCCTCGGCCGCGGTGAACAGGCCCGAGAGGTAGAAGCACATCCGTGCCTCTACGTTCGTCCGCTCGTCCAACGCCTGTCTGAGCGGCTGGTAGGGCAGCGGGACGGTAGCGACGAGGACGGCCTGCCGGGCGGCGGCGAGCATGGGCGCCAGAGTGGATTTGCCGGTGCCGCGTAATCCCTCCAGGCTCTCGAAGCGCGGGTGATCAGGCACGGCCGTACACCACGTCCGGTACCGCGAGGGTGAGCTCGTCGACGGACGAGGGCTTGTGGACGATGCGTCCTGCCGCCTTCTCGTACCAGAAGGCGTGCGCGTCCTTACCGACGGCCTTGCAGGACATGGTCAGCGCACCGCGCGGGTCGACCTCGATGCGGTCGATTTCGCGAGGACCGTCGGAGGGGGCGCACACCTGCGGGGCACCGTCCTCGGAGAGGTCCTCGTCGACGATCACCTCCAAGGGCAGATCGGCTGACGCCAGCTCGTCCCGGAGCCGGCCGTAGGCGGAAGGGGAGGTGACCAGCAGCTCGGGATGATCGGCGGCGTTGCCGACCGGCCGCAGGTGGTGGAGCTTGAGCTGCCGGACCCCGAGTTCCGCCAAGGCCCGTCCGAGGGGCAGGACTTCGGCGATGTTCCGCGAGGTGACGGTCATGGTCGCACCGGTCGGAACGCCGAGATCCCGAGCCAGCCGGAGCGCCTCCAGGGCGCTCTGGTAGCTGCCCTGCTTTCGGATGCCGTCGTTGGTCGACCCGACGCCCTCCAGCGAAACCCTGAGCAGGTCCAGGGAGGGGGCGATCTCGGTCAGACGGCGCTCGATCCGGTACCCGTTGGTGCAGATCTCGACGCGCAGGCCCAGTTCCTCCTTGGCGTGGCGGACGACCTGCGCGAGGTCCCGGTGGACGAAGGGTTCTCCGCCGAGCAGGGTCACGGCCTCGGTGCCGTACTGGTCCCGCATCAGGGTGAGAAGGTCCGCGGCTTCGTCGGCGGTGAAGGCGTCGGCGTACTGGAGCCGCTTGCCGTGGAAGCAGTGCAGGCACGTGAAGTTGCAGCGGTAGAGCAGCTGCAGGTACAGCATGCGGATCTTCTTGATCCCGGTGACTTCCTCGATCACGTCGGCTCCTTCGGCTGGTTGCCTGGTGGGAGCCTGATAGTGGCCTTCTGCTCGGGGACCTCGACACCGCGTTCGGGGACGGTCCAAGGACGTCCTGGGACGTTTTCAGTGACCTGCGAAGGACTCCAGGATGCCGAGGACACGCTTCGTGTCCGACAGGTCGGGCAGGACTTCGACGGCTCCAGCGGCGGTCAGTTCCTCCTGGGTGTGGATTCCGGAGGCGACGGCGAGGACGCCGGAGCCTGTGGTCAGAGCCGCCTCCACGTCACGAGGGGTGTCCCCCACGAGGACGGTGGGGATGTCGGCCGCAACACCATGAAGCCGTTGAGCGCGCTCGCGGGCGACAGCGACCAGGTGGGGGCGGAGTTCGGCGTCCGCTCCGTAGGCGCCAACCGGTAGATCAAGCAAGGAGTCGAGCCCGAACGCGGCAAGCTTCACACGGGCGTTGGCGGAGATGTTGCCGGTGAGCACGGAGGAGACCCAACCGGTCTGAGCCGAGGCGGCTTTCAGGGCGTCGTGCACACCGGGCAGGGCGGTCCCACGCCTGCGCAGCTCCTCCAGGCGCGCCTCCCCCGCCTGGGCGAGCGCCGTCTCGACGAAGGGCCAGTCGGGCACGGGTAGCCCTTCGCGGACGAACATGTCGCGCATGATCAGCCGATCCGTACGCCCCTCAGTACGCGCGGGCTCCGTGGGCTCCCGACCTGAGAGGGCACGAAAGGCAGCGGCGTAGATCTCCTTGCTGACCCCCGCGTTCTCGATGAGGGTGTGGTCGATGTCCCACAGGACGAAGAGCTCCATGCCGCCAGAGTAGGCAGTCCGCGAGGTTCCACTACAGCGGACTGCGTCCCAAAACGTCCTTGCGCGATCACGCCCCGTGCCGATTCGATGGCTGCTGTGAACAACCGACTGCGCACCGTGCTCGGCCAACGCGGCGTCTCGCCCGATGCACTCGCCGAGATCTGCGAGGTGGACCCCAAGACGGTCAGCCGATGGCTGGGCGGACGGATTCCCCATGCACGGCACCGCTTCCGCGTCGCGCGACACCTGCGCGTCGAGGAGACCTTTCTCTGGCCCGAGCCGTCCAAGCGTCCAGGCCGGCCGAGGGACGGGTTAGGCACCGAGCTGGTCGGCACCTACCAGAACCGGGCCAGCGTTCCCCGGGACGTATGGCTCGCACTGCTGCGAGAGGCTCGGCACGAGATCGGCGTCCTCGTCTTCTCCGGCACCTTCTTCGCCCAGTCCAACCCTCACGTCGCCAAGATGCTCTCCGAGCGCGCCGCCGACGGCGTGCGGGTGCGCCTGTGCTTCGGCGATCCCGGTGGACAGGCAGTCGCCGTACGGGGCCGCGAGGAGGGAATCGGCGACACCCTCGCCGCCAAGATCCGCGCTTCACTGACGTACTACCGTCCGCTGCTGGGCGAGGCCGGGTGCGACGTAAGACTGCACGACACCACCCTCTACACGTCCATGTTCCGCTACGACGACAACCTGCTCGTCAATCCACACATCTGGGGTCAACCGGCCAGCGCCAACCCCCTCCTGCACCTCAAGAGGGCAGGCGATACAGGGTGGTTCGACAACTACGCTGAAAGCTTCGACGCTGTCTGGGCCGCAGCGAGACAATGGGCACCCGACCAGGAGAGGACCGCCGACCATGGGCAGGACTGAGTACTACAACGACCCGTCTGCTCCGAAGGCGAACACCCTCATTCCGGCCAGCAACCTGCTCGTCGCCGACGAGACGGGCGCCATCCTCCTCCAGCGGCGCCGCGACACCGGCCAGTGGGCTCTCCCCGGCGGAGCCCAGGACATCGGCGAGACCGCGGCCGAGTGCGCGGTGCGCGAGTGCTTGGAGGAGACCGGGATCATCGCGGAGCTCACCGGGTTCCTCGGTGTCTACACCAACCCGAACCACATCGTCGCGTACACCGATGGCGAGATTCGCCAGCAGTACGAGAACACCTATATCGGCCGGCCTGTCGGCGGAGTGCCCACGATCAACGAGGAGGCCGACGGCGTCCGCTTCGTCCAGCCGGCCGACCTCGACCAGTACGACATCCACCCGAGCATGCGCCAGCAGATCGGGGACTACCTGGCCGGTACCTACCCTTACCTCGGCTGAGCCGCCAGGGCGGCTTCCACCCGCTCCACGGAGGCAAAGATCTCCGGTGCCGCCCGGCGGATGAACCGCCCGACCACGCTGTCGTCCCCGTAGCGGCTGCGGATCTCCGCGACCCGGTCCTGCGCGGTGGTTCGGTCGCCGTCGGGCGTCGTGGTCATGTCGCAGTACACGAGGGCGTCCACCAGCAGCCGCTCGTCGAGCAAGGGGAACTCCGTCGCGAGCTCCTCGCGCAACCCCCGCTCCTCGGCCTCAAGAAGCGCAAACGAGTGGTTCGCGACCAACCGCACCAGCCGCTGGTCGGCCCTGTGCTCGTCCCGAAGGAACCGGGCTCCGTCCAGCGGATGGAAACCCGTCACCGCCAGGCGCGGCGCATACCCAATGTCGTGCAGCATGGCGGCGGCGACAAGAAGACTGGCGTCTTGGTTGAGGACCTGGCCTACTTCGGCGGCGCGGTCGGCCACTCCCTGTGTATGCGCCCACCTCCGTGGAAGTGTGCAGCTGAGTTCGGCCCTCGTGATGTGCGTCGCCCAGTCCCCGATGAGATCGCCCATGTCTGGCTCTCTGCCCAGGGTGCGGTCGGCCCAAGCCACCGCATTCGATGACTACCGCGTACGTTTTCCGCCTGCGCCCCGACCCGCCGTTCTCATCTTCGTGCCTCGACGCATGACCGGAGGGGCGCCACCTACGACCTCTCCTTCCTTTCCCACTAGCCCAGCCACGTCGGCTGCCCATTGTGGGACCCCCAACAAGTGCGACCAACAGCGAGGAAGCAGCCGCCCAACTCAGCCTCGGCCGCCGCGCTCGCTCATTTCACCGTTCAGCAGCCCATGCTCGGGACGTGCGCGGGTAAGCCCCTGCGTAACCACAGCCGAATGTGTAGCGCATGGTGGGCCGCGGCTAGCACCGCTGGGGAGTTTCCGGCCTGCAGCTGGTCGGAACCATGAACGCGTGACAGGGGCAGCCCGGCGAGGTCTTGCGGTCGTGGGGCCTGTAAACAGCATCAGTGGCTACGCTCGGTGTCCGAATTGCCCAGGCCGCCGCACCGGCTCCGCATCAGCCAGGGATTTGCCTATCGATGAGACGTTCGTCCCTTTTCGTGGAGCGGGGCCTGTGGATAACCGCACGGGCTGATGCCGGCGAACTAATATAGGCCACCTCGCTGACCGCGTTCGCGGTCAGCTCAGCTGTTCCTGCCCCGACCCAGTGGACTTGTTGCGATCTTGCTGGGATGTTCGTGAGCGGAGACGGACTCGCTAACGTGTTCGAGTCCGGTCCGTCGCGAGTGCAGCCGAGCGCGCGGCGGGCGGTGCGCACGTATGGAGGACGAATGGCCAAGCTTCAGGTTGCCGAGATCTGCGCAGGTGCTGGCGGGCAGGCTCTGGGGTTGGAGCGCGCCGGATTCGAGCACGCTGTTGCCGTGGAGCTCGATCCAAGGGCCGCGGAAACCCTGAAAAGCAACATGCCGGGCTGCGATGTACGCACCGGGGACGTGGCCGACCGGTCGGTTTGGGACCCTGAGGAGTTCTGTACCGAGCACGGCACCCCCGACCTGATTGCCGGTGGCGTGCCCTGCCCGCCCTTCACTATTGCAGGCAAGCAGCTTGGCGCTGCTGACGAGCGAGACCTGTTCGCTTGGGCTGTCGGTCTCGCTGAGAGGGTGAGGCCCAAGGCCCTCCTCCTGGAGAACGTGCGAGGGCTCAGCGCGAACCGTTTCGCAGCCTACCGACAGAACGTCCTGGACACGCTGCAAGACGCTGGCTAC
Organism: Streptomyces sp. NPDC006261; assembly: GCF_040613515.1. Taxonomy (NCBI): domain Bacteria; kingdom Bacillati; phylum Actinomycetota; class Actinomycetes; order Kitasatosporales; family Streptomycetaceae; genus Streptomyces; species Streptomyces sp. NPDC006261. Next base: position 123,253 of record NZ_JBEXSI010000014.1, on the reverse strand, counting down.
GTAGCGCAGTGGGAGCTCTTCCACGCTGCGGACTTCGGCGTACCGCAGCTGCGCCCGCGGTTCGTCCTTGTGGCGCTCCAGCGCGAGTACGCACCCTATTTTGCCTGGCCGAAGCCTCTGGAAGGCGAGCGTCGGAAGGTCGGCGAGACGCTCTACGACCTCATGGCCGCCCGCGGCTGGAAAGGCGCTGAGAAGTGGGCTGAGGGTGCTAACGACATTGCGCCGACCATCGTCGGTGGTTCCAAAAAGCACGGCGGGGCGGACCTGGGGCCTACCCGTGCCAAGGCGGCCTGGGCGAAGCTCGGGGTCGATGCTCATGGTGTGGCGGACGAAGCGCCCGGCGAGGACTGGGAGCCTGCCGAGGGGAAGCCCGGGCCGAAGCTCACGGTAGAGATGGTCTCCCGCATCCAGGGATGGAAGCCCGAGGACAAGTGGGTCTTCGCAGGGAGGAAGACCAGCCAGTACCGTCAGGTCGGGAATGCTTTCCCTCCGCCTGTGGCTGAGGCCATCGGCCGGTCTATCGCCCGCGCGCTGAACAAGAAGGGTGTCCCGGCGGCGTTGGTCGAGGACACCGAGACGGTGCACGACCCTGTGTACAAACTGCTCCGCGCGGAGGCCGAGAAGCAGAGGTTCATCGGTATCACCCAGATCATCGGCCGCTTGGAGAAGGCGGGCAAGCGACTGTCTGAACCCGAGGTCGAGCGGCACATTGCGCATCTCGAAAGGGACTTCGAGATCCGGAGGGAGCAGCGTTCCGGCGGCACGTACGCGTACAGCCTCGGCGAATTCAAGGCGTTCGTCGGCCAGGAGGGGCACCAGCGACACGAGCTCTTCTCGCTGAACCAGGCGAAGATCAGCTGACCCCCAAGGGCGTGTTCGAAGGCGGGCGCGGTGTCCGCCGGGCCTAATGGGACCGCCGCGACCCAACTGCCGCCTGCCGCCGAGACTTCACCGCGTCAATAACGGTCTCGGCGCATGCCTCGGGATCGAGGTGCTCCCAGAAGCGCATCACGAGCCAGCCCTCGTCCGCCAGGCGCTGGTCGGTGTCCCGGTCGCGCTGGACATTCCGCCCGATCTTGTCTTCCCAGTACGGACGGTTGGTCTTCGGCATGACGAAGTGGTCAGGGCAGCCGTGCCAAAAACATCCGTCGATGAAGACAGCTACCTTTACGGGGCGGAAGACCATGTCGGCTGTGCGCCGCATCTTCGGCAAGGGCTTGGCCGCTACCCGGTAGCGCAGCCCCGCTGCGTGGACGAGTGACCGCAGCAGTAGTTCCGGAGCCGTGTCGCGGCTCCGGTTGCCCAGCATGCTGCGTCGGTTTGCGGCTGACGAAGCCCACGACCCCTCGGGTGGGACCCACGGTCCCGCCCGAGTCCCCGACTCCGGCACCGCGCCGGGTTCGCTGCGTCCGTTCATATTTCCGGCAGTCTCGGTACTGTCTCTTCGGGGTCGTCGGCCATGGCCAGGACCCACTCCTGTCCGTCCAGCTCTACTGTCGGGACCCCTACGTGGTGGGCCCGTGCAGGGGTCAGGCGGGCACTGACAGATTCACCGGGGCCGGGAACCGGCAGCCCCAAGGCTTCGGCAATGCGCCCGTGGCGGGTGTAGTGACCCAAGATCACTATTCCGTGGCGCTGGAGCCTGGAGCGCGATCCGCCGTTGTAGCGGATGCGCTTCATGTAGTCCTCCTGCATAGCCACCGTAGCAACGACGTTACGGCTGACCCGGCGCCCTTGCGCCCGGAGGAACAGCTCGTCCACGCGGCGCTGGCCGCTCTTGTGGGAGAAGACAGCTGTGATGTCCGCCGGGGAGAGGCGCAGCAGCATGTTCTCCTGGAGGGGCGCGTCGCGGAACAGCCATCGCACTGCGGCCCGCCCGGCCGCGTTCAGTGTCTTCTTAGCGTCGCGGTTGCCGCCGTTGTTGAGCCGCTCGGGCAACGCCCGTACGAGTCCCACCGACCACTTGGACTGCTCGTCGCTGGCCCAGACAACGAGCAGCAGGTGCCCGTGGGCTTCGGGCGGGATCATCCACTGGCCGAGGGTCTGGGAGTACTTGCAGTCGACGTCTGACCCGACGATCGAGTAGTCCATGCTGGCGCCGTCCGCGAAGCCGAACTCGCGCTGCACATTGATCTCGATCAAGGTCCCCAGGTGGGCCTTCTCGGTCTTGAAGAGCTGGTCCCAGCGGAAGCGCCCGGTGTGCTGGCCGTCCAGCAACATGTCGATGCTGCGGCGGACCGCGCCAGCGAACCGGCTGCCGTCCGGGTCCGCGCGAAGAATCTCCTCGGCCACCGCCTCCAAGGCCGGGTCGTCGCTCTCACTGACTGGCCACAGGTGTGCCTGCACGCTGATCGTTTCGCCGTCCACAGCGGGACTCTATCGGCACAGGATGCGCCGGGGCAGTCGGTTGCGGGGCGGTGCTGGCAGACTGCTAGGCGTGATACGCGAACCAGCGGAACTCTTGGTCGGTGATGAGGGGCAGGTCGTACTCCCTCTCGGCCTCCTAGCGGAGGCAGGGTTCGATGCAGGCAGCCGCCTTCTCGCTTTCAGCGACGGCGACGGCCGTATCGTGCTGCAGCGGGAAGCGGACGCCATTGAGCGGCTTCTCGGTGAGGGCACGCTTTGACGGGTACCGGAGCGCTTGCGGTGCCCGCTACGCCGGGCGCCCACTGAGATGCTCCAGCAGCGCTTGGACGTCGGCTGAGTTCATCCCTGCGGCCAGCGGGGCCTCGTCCTCCGGGTCAGCGAGCTGCTGCACCTCGGGGTCGTCGAGGATGCTGCCCATGAACTCCAGCTTCTCTGCGAGCCGCATGGAGACGACATCATCGACACTCCCCATTGCAGTGAGGACGGTGACCCGCGTCTCCGTGTCCGGGGCGAGGCCAAGGCGATGGATGCGGTCCAGGCTCTGGAGGAACCGGCCTGCCTGGAAGTCGCGGTCGACGTACACGGCGTCATGGCAGACCTGGTGGAGGCTGATGCCCTCGCCCAGGGTCGCCGGGTTGGAGATGAGGACGCTGCAATCCGGATCCTCGCGGAAGCGGCGCAGCTCCTCCTCCCGGTCGGGGGTCCCCCCGTGCACTGCGGCGGGCTGGAACGGTGCGAGCAGCGCTTGTAGTGACGTGATGCTTCGGACGAAGCCCGTCCACACCAAGGTCTTCCGGCCGGCCGCGGCATTGGCGGAGACGATTGACAATGTCTCCGTGTACTTGGGCGGTAGCTCGTAATCGGGGAGCTTGTGGAGGAGGGCCGCAAGCGAGTCCCCCTCCGGGACATCCAAGGGCGGGACGCGGAAGCTCAGCGGCTCGTAGCGGGTCGAGCCGCCGACTAGGAGCGCTGGACTCGTCGCGGCCATGAGCAGACGCAGGACTGCCTTGCCGAATGCCTCGAAATCACCCCGGTCGGCCGCTGCACGCGGAGAGAACTTGCCGATCAAGGCGTCGTAGATCTCACGGTGCAGGGGGGGCATGCTGAGCGGGCGGACGCGCAAGTCGACAGGCGGAAGCCCCAGCTCTGCCTTCGTCGTCCGGGTGTAGAGGGGGCGCAGTACCTGGCTTGCATGGGCTAGGTCGCCACCGTCTACCGCCTGGGTGACCACGCGTCGCCCGTGGCCAGGCCAGACGAAGGACAGCAGGTTCTCCAGATCCTTCGCCCCGTTCGGCGCCGGGGTGCCGCTAAGGATCATGCGCACGCGGCTGAGTGGGCCCAGCGCCATGCAGGCCGCGCCGTAGACACCCGCGCCGCCGAGCTTCATGCGGTGCGCCTCGTCAAGGATGAGCATGGTCGGGGCCGCTTTCAGCCACTGCGACAGGCCGGCGAGCGCACGGTCCAGCCGCTCGTAGTTGAGAAGGAGGATGTCCGCTGCCGGAGGCACCGACTTGCCAAGTACCTGTATGTCCAGAGGCGAGGAGAAGCACTCCTGCGCCTCCAGTTGCCACGCCTCGTAGGCCGATTTCGGACTGACTACCAGGATGCGGTTGACCGCGCCCTGCTCCCGCAGAGCCGAGAATACGGCCAGCGAGGTGCGGGTCTTTCCGGCACCCGGCACGCTGAAGTTGGCCCCGTGGCCGACCGAGAGCAGCCGGGCGATGTCCCGGAGCTGGAAGGGGGTGAGCGGTCCTGTCCAGGCATCGCCCAGCAGGGCTGGCACGTCATCCGGGGCAACACTCTCCTCGCCCGGCGTGCCGTTCAGCAGCCGATCCGCCGTCTCCGCGGTGTCGAGCATCTCGCTGACGAGGAGGCGGAAGTCGTCCTCCCAGACCACGCTCTCGGGCTGCGGCCATTCGGCTAGGGAGCCGATACTGGCCAGGAAGCTGTCCAGGGGGACAGCGGCGGACAGCCGGTCGGTCATCCGGCCGCTGGGGAAGCTGGCGATCATCTGCCCCAACTCGCCGCGCCACTCGGGCACGGTCCTGAGCGCCGCTTGGGTGCGTGTGGGGTCGAAGCCGATCACCAGGCTGGGCTGGCTGCCCACTCAGCGCGCCTTTTCTGTAGCTTCGAGAAGCCAGGCCAAGCCGTCGCCGGGCTCGCCAACAGTCCGCCGAGCTTCGATCGCCAGCTTCTCCAGTCTCTTCCGCAGTTCGACGATGGCATCGTCGAAGGCTTCTTCATCGAGGCTTCGCTGCGAGCGGGACAGGACCAGGTCCGTGACGCACTGCTCGATGCTGCGGTTCGCGTCTGCGAGGCGAGCAGGAGCGGCTTGCTTGCGCTTGGTGATGCGGGCGTCGCGGCCGGCGTCGGTGATGGCTTCGTCCATCGCTTTGTGCATGCGCCTGACCTCGTCCTGCGCCGCAGCGACTACCTCCGCCGGTGCGGAGCTACCGGCTTGGGTGACCGCCCGAGCGTGGAGGACGACGTCTGTCAGGGCTCTGGCAGCTGAGACGGCTGGGCTGGGGCCCTGTACCGCACGCCCCAGGCCCGGGATCGCTACACCCCCGTGGGACGGAGCAGGGTCGGGGGCCAACCCGTCTGGCAGCTTCTCCGAGAGGTACGTGTTACGGAACTTGTCATCGATAAAGCGCACGTCTGTCTTGGCGAAGCCCATGAGCATGGCGGCCAGGCGGTTCTCCACGAGCAGATCGGCCCGCTCGGGGTTGACGGCGTACTGCTTCTCGTAGGCGCGATGCAGCTCGCGGAACTTCTCCGCATGCTCTTCGAACGCGACCAGGGACAGTCGCTCGCCGGAGGTCGCACTGCGCTTGATCAATTGGCGGATGATGGACAGCACCCACTGGTCCTGCCGGACCCGCTTAGCCGTGGTGCGGAAGGTGGTCGCGATCGCCGCGAGCGGGGTGCCCTGATCGGCCAGTTCTTCCACGGCGAGGAGCCGGTTGATGTAGGAGTAGTCCCGCCGGTGCTCCTTGCGCAGCTGCAGCGAGAGCTCGACGGCGGCCACGTCCTGCCAGTCGCATGAAGAGGGCAGCACAGCCACGCGCATGGGGTGGTTCGGACCGTGGAGCTCCAGGAGCGCGGCGCGCCGGGTGTTGCCGTTGACGAGGACGCCCTCGTGGGTGATCAACCCAGGCTCGGTCTGTCCGAACTCCTTGAGACTTGCGGTGAGCTCGTCGAACGCGGGATCGGTCTTCGCCGGATCGGCGGGAACTACCTGCAGCAGACGCCCCAGGTACCGCTGAGCGTCCGCGTTCCACGGGTCCGTTTCGAGTAGCTCGGACTTCTTGGGATCGTGATCGGCCTGCGCTCGGATCCGATGGGTGGCCGGGTTGTAGTAGAGGTCGCCGACCTGCATCTCGACCACTTCGAGGTGCTCCGGCTTGCCCCGCCACTCGACGGTGAACGTCTCGCGGGTGCCTCCGCCGGCCGCGCTCTCCGCCAGCCGGGCCTCAACGGTGGCCCGGTTCTCCTCAGCCCTGGGCGGCAGCCCGTAATCCTTGGCCATGTCCGCTGTCCTCGCTCCTGCCTCTGCTCGTCCTGCTTCGAATGCCCTCCGCGCCTGCCGGATGCTCAGTCGACGCCCAGCTCTTTGCGCAAATGGGCGCGCGACTCCTCGGGCAGGGACCGGTAGTCGCTCCAGAGCTGCTCCAGTCGGCTGAACTGGCGCTCGTCGGCTTCTATCCAGCCGGACAGTACCTCGCGCTCGATGGAGCTGAGTCCGGCGGCTTCCTCAAGGACTCGGCCCAGGTCCGCGACCAGTTCCCTGCCACCGATGCGGCACCGCTTGCACTCGGTGATCAGCTCAGTGGCCTTGGACCCGCCAGGCTTCAGAACTTCACGCCGCGCGATGTCCAGCTGTGCCGCTTCGTACGTGCCGGCGTAAGTCTCGCCGGGAACGATGCCGCAGGAACGGCACATGTTGCCATCCTGCTGGAGGACCTCACGTCGGCGTCCTGTGCCGATGGCTGTGGTGCCGGTCTTCCGGGTGGCTCGGCCGGGCTCCCATACCGGGTCGCCGCGCTTCACGAAACGCTGCTCGTGGGAGTCGAGGTCCGCGTCCTCCCTGTTTGTGTCGATTCGCCACCCGAAGTCGCGGAGATCACGCATGCGCCGATCCACCTGGGACACCCCGGGGAAGGCGTCGCGCAGCGCCTCCTTGGTGAAGGGCTGCCCCTCGCCGACCTCCGACACGAGCCAGAGGGCGACCCGCTTCATCGTTCCGAGGCTGTCATCGCGCCACGACGGCGTCATAGTGCCTCCATTTCATGCCGTACTTCCGGGTGCAGCCCTGAAGACGCATCACGGGCCACGATTCCTACCCATTATTAGCACAAGTGGCGTCGCCGGTTCTAGTGGTTTCGGATCTTTACGCTTTCCGGCAGAGTAAAGATCCGTTTTGCCCCTTAAGTGGTCATTTTTGAGCACATTGAAGCCGCTGTCATAAATACACCCGCGTAATAATGTCGGACGGCTCTGCGGCACGGAAAGGAAGGGGTAGGGTTCTGGCGATCACGTAAACCCTGGTGGTCTCCGGCGAGCGAGAGGCTCCTTTGTATGCCGTCACTCGGATCGATCAAAAACTCCTGCGTGGACGAGGCCACGGAGGGGGTGAAGGCTTTCGCGCTCGCTTTCCGGGAGGTGCTGCCCCGGTTCCTCCCTGGGGCGACCATGGCTGAGAAGGCGCAGGCTCTCGGCGTCTCACCCTCCCTGCTCTCGCACTGGCTGCACGGGAGGAGGCTGCCCCGCCCCGAGGTCCTCTTGGTCTTGAGGCAGCTGGTGCGATCTGCGCAGATCGCCGGGGCGGATCGTCTGGGCGAGGACCTCGCGCGCGTAGAGCGCCTCTTGCTGATGGCGCGGTGCTCGCCTTGTGCCGACTGCGCGAGCGCATGCTCATGTGGTGGCGGGCGCGCGGGGCGGGACCGGCGCAACAGTGGAGGCAGCCAGCCTGCCGAGGGGGACCGGCGCAACAGCGCGGCTGCCGACAAGCCGGAATGCGGTATTCCGGATTCCCTTGCCGCACTTCCCCTGGCGGCCCGGACCGCCCTCCTGTGGAACCTCGGTGCGACACTTCCCGAGGACGAGTGCGGCTCCCTGGTGTCAGAGCTGAGTCGAAATCGGATGAAACCTGAAATAGAGGTACTTCTGAGGTCGGCGGAGTCTACGGGCCGGGATACCGTAAAGATCGCGCTTGCCGCTCTTGGGTGTGATTAGGATTAGATGGAGCGGCGCAGGTGCATTTGTCGACCCCTGGAGGGGCTACTCTGTGACTGTCGAATCGCCGGGCTCTCGTAGCCGGGCATTCGGTGGCGGTTGTCGCGCGCCGCCGTACCAGTAAAAGCAGGAGAGGTCGGACGAAAGGCTTCCGAACCGTGTCCAACCTCCCCTGAAGGAAACGCCCTGCTTCGAATCAAAGAAGAGAAGGAGTTCCCTCCTGTGAATTATACGTCCCCCCTGGCCAAGGGTGCCAGGAAGATCAAGGCTGTCTGGACGCGCCGCGTCGAGGCGATCCGGGTGCGCCAAGGCGGTTCCGGCGGGTTCATCGCCTGGTGCTCGTGGCGCAAGATCCTGAGTCGGCTGCGCTTCCTCCGCTGGGCGCTCACCGTCCAGGCTCTCAAGGGTGCCGCCTACGCCGGCGGTGCCCTCGCGATCCAGATCATCGCTGCGCGGTTCTTCATCCGCTGACGCCGCCGACCTGCCGGCAGCAGGCCCCGGGGCCCTGTGCCGCGTGAGCATTGCGTGAGCGGACTGTGCGGCAGCAGGCGGCATCCAGCGATGCGCTTGAGGGTGCCGCCTGCCCGCGACCTGCGGAAACAGCACCTGCCGGCATGTGTCGGCAGGTGCTGTCACGATTCCACCAGCCCTCGTAATGCGTAGGTCTCGGGTTCGAATCCCGAAGGCGGCTCAGTCGAACCCCAGGTCACATAAACTCGTGACCTGGGGTTTCTGTTGCTCGGGGCATGGCGCGTCACACCGTAACGCGGCTTCCCGGCACCCCGCGCTGCCCGCGCGTGTGGGGATACGGCTGCTGCGCGACGCCGACACCGCGCAGAGCGCGGCCCAGGCTCCGGCCCTGTCCCTGCCCGTCGTGGAGGAGACGCTCCGGCTGATTCAACGTCCGCCCGATGCCGCTCGTGCGGGGTGGGAACGTGAACCCGTACGCGTGAAGCATCTGTGAATACCCTGTGGAAACAGTGTCCTAGGGCCCCCTTATGCTGCACCCGAAGATCACGCGGGACCAGGGGAGGGCGCGGCATGCTCGGCAGGTTGTTCGGCAGGGGTGGGGAGAGACCGGCGGAGGATCCGTACGCTCTGTCCGCTACGCGACAGCGGAAGAACGGGACCTACACGCTTCGGGCGCTGGGGGACCGGCGGGTGCTCGCATCGGTCGAGGCGGCCGACGCGGGGGACTGGAAGGGCGTCAAGGCCGCGCTCGGGTCCTTCGATCTCGGGCGGGACCATGGCGTGCTCGGTGAGCTGGCCGAGGTGGACGGGGTGGAGGAGTGGATCGGGCAGGCCGTGGAGGAGGACGCGGAGCACCGGGCGGCCGCCCTGTTGATATCCGGGGCGCGGCATGTCAGCTGGGGGTGGGAGGCGCGTACCTCCGCGCGGGCCGTCGATGTCACCCAGGAGCAGTGGCGGGTCTTCGGGGAACGGCTCGCCCTTGCTGAGGAGCAGCTTCTGGCGGCCGCCGAGTTGGAGCCCGAGTGGGTCACCCCGTGGCGGCAGCTCCTCACCTCCGGGCGCGGGCTGTCCTTGGGGGAGGACGTGAACCGGGTCCGGTTCGGCGCGGCCCTGCGCCGTGATCCGCTGGACCTGGAGGTCCACATCGACTGGCTGGCGCAGTTGCAGCCCCGGTGGGGCGGCGAGCCGGGGGAGGCGCTGGCCTTCGCCCGGGAGGCGCTCGGGCGGGCTCCGCAGGGGCATCCGCTCGGCTGCGTGATCGCCATGGCCTACATCGAGGAGTGGGTCGAGTCGGATGACGCGGACCGCCTCGGATCCGACGAGATCCGCGCAGAGTTGCGCGACGCGGCCGACCACAGCATCCTCCACCCCGCCTACGTGCGGCGTCCGGGGTGGCAGCAGGACTTCAGCATGTTCGCCATGGCCCTGTCGATCGCCGACGAGAGCCACACGGCCCGGCGTGTCTTCCGCGCGCTGGACGGCGCTTACACCGGCTGGCCCTGGACCTATTTCGGTGATCCCGAAGGGCAGTTCGCCCATCGGCACCGCCACAACCGGGCCTGAGCGGCGAGTTCCGGCCCCTCTCCATATGCCGCTCTGCGGCTCTCTCTTTTGGACTGCCCGATGACTCTCCCCCCTCCCGTGTCCCCGGACGGCGCCGACCGTGCCTTCCAGGTGGATCTGCGCGGCCTCGTCGATCTCCTCTCCCATCACCTCTACTCCAGCCCCCGCGTCTATCTGCGCGAACTCCTGCAGAACGCGGTCGATGCCCTGACCGCCCGGCGCGGCCTCGAACCGGACGCGCCCGCCGACGCCTTCGGCATCCGGCTGTTCGCCGACGGGTCCGTGGTCCGCGTCGAGGACGACGGCGTCGGGCTCAGTGAGGCCGACGTCCACACCTTCCTCGCCACGATCGGGCGCAGCAGCAAGCGCGCCGAGGGTATCGCCGAGCAACGCGGCGACTTCATAGGTCAGTTCGGCATCGGGCTGCTGTCCTGCTTTCTCGTCGCGGATGAGATCCATGTGCTCAGCCGGTCCGCCCGTACCCCCGACGCACCCGCCGTGGAGTGGCGCGGGCACGGGGACGGCAGCTACAGCGTGCGCAACCTGCCCGCCTCCGCGCGGCCTCGGCCGGGCACCACCGTCACGCTCACGCCGCGCGGCGATGCGGGGGAGTGGACCCGGCCCGGGCAAGTGCACGCACTGGGGCGGCACTTCGGGTCCCTGCTGCGCCATCCGGTGACCTTCAGCGATGGTGGTGCGGGTGCGTCCGGGGCCCTGGTGAATCCCGAGCCGGCGCCCTGGGCGCGTACGTACCCGACCCCGGGCTCCCGGTCCCGCGCGCTGGCCGCGTACGGCGAGGAGGTCTTCGGGTTCGCCCCGCTCGACACCATCGAGCTGGACCTGCCGGCCGTCGGGCTCAAGGGCATCGCGTGCGTGCTGCCCGAGGCGGTGCCGGCCGGGCGGCGCCACGGCCATCGGGTGCACGTCAAGGGGATGCTGCTCTCCGAGCAGGCCGACGAGATCCTCCCGGAGTGGGCGTTCTTCGTCCGCTGCGTCATCGACGCCGAGAGCCTGCGCCCGACCGCGTCCCGCGAATCCCTGTACGAGGACGACACGCTCGCCGCCGTACGCGACGCCCTGGCCGAGCGGCTGCGGGAGTGGATCGCCCGGGCCGCCGCCAGTGATCCGGAGCTGCTCGGACGGTTCCTGCAGGCGCACCACCTGGCCGTGAAGTCCCTCGCCGTGCACGACGACGAGATCCTGCGGCTGCTGCTGCCCTGGCTGCCGTTCGAGACCACCGACGGCCACACCACCCTCGACGAGTTCGCCCGCACCCACCGCACGGTGCTCGTGACGTCGAGCGTGGAGGAGTTCCGGCAGGTCGCGGCGATCGCCTCGGCCGCCGGGCTCGGCGTCGTCAACGGCGGCTACACCTACGACCGAGAACTGGTCCACCGGCTGCCCGAGATCAGGCCCGAGGCGAGCGTCGCCGACCTCGATCCGGCGACCCTCACCGCCCACCTCGACCCCGTCGACCGGGAGACCGAGCTGGCCGCGTCGGCCTACCTCGCCCTGGCCCGCGACGCCCTCGCCGTCTTCGACTGCGATGTCGCGCTGCGCACCTTCCACCCCGCCTCCGCTCCCGCCCTGCTCGTCGACAGCCGCGAGGCCCGGCACGAGCGCACCCGCTCCCAGCTGGCCCGGGAGCAGGAGGGAGGCCTGTGGGGCGACATCCTCGGCGCGCTGCGCCAGGAGGCCCCGCGCGCCCAGCTGATCCTCAACCAGCTCAACCCGCTGGTGCGCACCGCCGTGGCCATCGACGAGCCCGAGCTGGCCCGTACCAGCGCCGAGGCGCTCTACGGGCAGGCCGCGCTGCTCTCCCGGCGCCCGCTCCGGCCCGCCGAGTCGAGCCTGATCAACCGCTCCTTCCTCGACCTTCTCGCCCATGCCCTCCGCAAGGACAGCTAAGGACAGCTGACGATGCCTACCGCACCTCACCCTCAGAGCACCGACGAGCTGCTCCAGGCGCTCCGGGAGAACCACCAACTCCCCTACGGCCGCACCCGGACCGTCACCGCCGAGGAACTCGTCGACACCGCCGAGCGGTTCGCCGAGCCCGTCCCGCTCATCCACGCCCTCCTCGAACTCCAGGAGGCGTACACCTACGGCTCCGACCCCCGGAAGTCGCCCGTCGTCTTCGCCCGCCTGCTCACCCTCTTCGACGAGCAGCCCGAGGTCTTCGACGAGCGCCTGCGCCACCAGCTGTTCTGGCGGTTCAAGTGGGTGGCCAACGCCCTGCGCGCGCTGCCCGAGATACCGCTGGCCAGCCTGCGCCAGTGGCTGACCGAGATGCGTGACCGGTACGAGAAGGCGGGCCTGGGCCTCCAGCCGTACTACGGGCAGGCGTACCAGCTCGCCGTCCACGTGGGTGAGGACACCACCCTCGCCTACGAGCTCTGGGCGGGCCGCCGCCGGACCCCGCACAGCGACTGCGAGGCCTGTGAGATCTGCGAGCGCGCCCTGTACCGCCTCGCCGGGGGCGACGACGAGCGCGCGCTGGAGGTCTGGGCGCCGGTCCTGGCCGGGAAGGAGTCCTGCCAGGAGGAGCCGGCCCGCTCGGTCTCGTACGCGCTGCTGCCCCTGCTGCGCACCGGCCACGCCGACCGGGCCCGCGAGCTGCACCTCGCCGGGTACCGTGGCTGCCGCCGCAACCCATCGATGGCCGGAGAGGTCGGCCGGCACCTGGAGTTCTGTGCGCTGACCGGCAACGAGGCGCGTGGGCTCGAACTGCTCGCGGAGAACCGGAACCTGTTCGACGAGGTGGATTCGCCGCTGGACCAGCTCGACTTCCTCACAGCTGTGGAGGTGCTGCTGCGCCGGGTGGAGAACCTCGGCCACGGTGGGCTGCCGGTGGCCGGGTACGCGGGCCGGGCCTGGACCGTGGCCGGGCTGTGTGCCGAGGTACGGGGCCGGGGCGACGGCCTCGCCGCCCGCTTCGACACCCGTAACGGAACCACGGCCCACTCCGGCCGCCGCAAGGACCGTCTCGACCGCGCGCCACTCCTGGACGCGCTGGAACTGTCCCTGCGCACCCGGGGCCTGGACGACCTGGCCCCAGGCCGTGCCGCGGTCGCCTCGGTTGCCGCGTTCGCCTCGCCTGTGATCGCCGCAGCCGTCCCCGAGTCGCTGCCCGAACTCATGAGCCGCGCCAGGGCCTTGGACGAGGAGGGGCACCCGGACGCTCGGGCCTGCTGGGCGCGCCTGCGTACGCTCGTCGCAGCCCGCGACTACAGCCACCCCGAGGACCCGGCCGTCGGCCCGTACGGCCGGCTGTGCGCGGACTTGCTGTCCGACGAGGCGTACCGGGCGGCCGAGCGCGGCGATCACGCCTCCGCCGTCGATCTCCACGAGGAGGCCGCCGGGCTGTACGAGGACGCCGGAGCGCCGGGTGACGTGGTGCTGGCCCGGGCCTGCGCCCTGCTCGCCGCCGCCGAGATCCCGGGGGAGGGGGCGGACGACGGGGCCGAGGCCGAGGTGAAGGCCGCCGCCCTGGCCGACGCCCATGCCGCCGTGGTCCGGCTGCAGGAGGGGGCGCCCGGCCTCGCCCCGTACATCGAGGGGCGTCTGCTGAGGCTGCGGGCGTCCGCGCTCGGCGTGCGCCTGCAGACGTCGGGGGACCGGACGGAGGCCGCGCCGGTCTTCGCCGAGGTGGATCTGCTCCAGGAGTTCGCCATCCGGCACGGCCTCGCCACACAGGTCTCCGGCGCGATGCTGCTGCGGGCCGGTACGTACGCGCTCTCCGGCGATCTGCCGGCGGCGGTCGTCGAGATCGACGCCCTCCGGGACCGGCTGGCGTCGCACGGTCCCGCCTGGCACCTGCCGCGCGCGCTCGGCCTGCGCGGCCGGCTCCAGCTCGGCCTGCGGGACGCGGCCGTCGCTCATGCCGACCTGGCGGAGGGGCTGCGGCTGGCCGCCGCGTGGCCGGCCGACGCGGTCGACACCGCCCGTCTGCACGGTGATCTGGCCCAGGCGTGCATGCATCTCGGCCGCCCCGACGAGGCGCTGGCCCACCTGACCCGGTCGGCGGAGGTGGATCTGCGGGACGGCAAGCGGATGGACGCGTTCTGCACGTACAGCAACGCCGCCCAGCTCTGCCTCGATCTGGGCCGCGTCGAGGACTGCATCGCGCTGCTCGACTCGCTGCTGGCCGAACCGGCTGTTGCGGCGGGGGAGCTGGACGACCGGCTGGTCGCCCAGCTGCGGCTGATCCGTGCGCGGGCTCTGCACGCGGGCGACGATCTCAAGGCCGCCACCGCGGACTTCGTCGCCCTCGCGGCCGAGTCGGCCGGCTGGGACGACGATCCGGGGAGCCACGCCATGATCGCCGCGGAGACGGCGATGATCCTCGGCGAGGCGGGCGAGTTCGACCGGGCCGGTGAGGTCGCGGACCGGGCGCTCGCCGCCCATGCCCTCTCCCCGCGCTACGAGTTGATCAGCAACTGCCTGCGGGAACTCGCCCGCCTCCGGGCCCAGCAGCAGGGGCCCGACGGCCTGGCCGGTGCCCTCGCCCACCTGGACGAGGCCGGACGGGTCGCGGATGCGGCCCGCGCCGCCGGGTTCCAGCCCGTGGGGCGCTCCCTGGAGACGGCCCTGGCCTACGAGTACGGGCGGGTCAATGCCTACGTCGGGGAGTACGAGGACGCCCTCACCTTCCTGGAGAAGGCGCTGGTCCTGCTCGGTGAGCCGGGGGCGAAGGAGGGCGGTGCCGGCGAGTGGGCGGAGTGCGTCCGTCTCTCGGGTGCCGTGGAGGGGATCTACCTGGAGCGCGCCGCGCCCGCGCTCGTCCGGCTCGACGCGGCGGTCGCCCGGCTGACGGCGCTCGGTCACCTGGAGGAGTGCGAGCCGCTGGCCTCGCTGGCGGCCCAGCTGCGCGACGAGGGGTGAGGGGGCGGCGGGCGCGGGGCCGTGTCGGGGCCGCGCCTGCCGCCTTGCCGCTCGGCCGCCTTGCCGCTCGGCCGCCCTGCCGCCATGTCGCTCGGCCGGGCAACCGCTCGGCTGCTTCGGTGCCGCGTCCTGCTCAGCCGCTCGGCGGGCTCGGCGGGCTCGGCTGGCTCGGCGCCGTGCTGTGCCGCCCCCCGCTCGTCCCCCGGTCCCGGATCGCCCGCGGGGTCCCCGTGTCCGCAAGGTGGTGGTCCCCTTGCCTGACCCATTGGTCTAGTCCAAACTGATCCGCGACGAAGCCTCCGGAAAGTCGGCCGCGCACGGCCCGCAAAGCCGCCGCAGGCCGTGATCGACAGGGGGCGGTCATCGGACGAGGGGGATGCCATGTCAGAGAGGACGTCGGCCGCGGCGCTGTCCCGGGGAGGTCCGGCAGGCGAGCCGGGCACGTTCGGCCCCCGGCTCCAGGCGCTCCGCAGACGGGCCGGGCTGAGCCAGGAGGCGGCCGCCTTACGGGCCGGGATCAGCACCCGGGCGCTCCGTGACATCGAGCGCGGCCGGGTTCAGCGGCCCCAGGCGCGCACCCTCCAACGCCTGGCGGATGGCCTGGAGTTGACCGGCAACGAGCTGGCCGACCTGCTGGCCGCCACCCGCACCGGACCACCGCGCGGCGCGGCCCGCCCGCGCCTGCTGATCCTCGGCCCGCTCGCCCTCCAGCGCGGCCGGGCACCCGTCCCGGTCACCAGCCCGATGCTGCGCCGACTGCTCGGCCTGCTGGCGCTCAAGCACCCCGAGCCCTCCACCCAGCGGGAGATCACCGACACCCTCTGGCCGTCCGGGCCGCCCAGCTCCCACCAGAGCCTGATCCACACCTACGTCAGCCAGGTCCGCCGCCTGCTGGACCCCGGCGGCCCGCGGACAGCCCCCGCGCCCACCGTCGTCCGCACGCCCACCGGCTACCTGCTCCAGGCGTCCCGGAGCCAGACCGACCTCGGCCACTTCGACGAGCTGCTGGCCCAGGCGGAGCGCCTGCACCGCGCGCCCGACCCGGGGGCGGCCTACGCGTCGCTGACGCAGGCGCTGCAGTGGTGGCGGGGCCCGGTGCTCGCGGACGCGGATCCGGTGCTGCGCCAGCACCCGGCCGCGGTGGTGGTCAACGAGCGGCGGGTCAAGGCGGTACTCCTGTACGCCGACACCGCGCTGCTGCTGCGCCGGCCCGAGGAGGCCGTCCCGGCACTCTGGTCCATGGTGAACACCGAGCCGCTCCACGAGGGCCTGCACGCCCGGCTGATCCTCACCCTCGGCAGCTGCGGGGAGCAGGCCGCCGCGCTCAACGTCTTCAGCCGCCTGCGCGACCGGCTCGACAAGGAGCTGGGCATCGCGCCCAGCGCCGAGGTCCGCGACGCCCACCTGAGGGTGCTGCGCCAGCAACTGCCCCGCGCACAGCACCCGGACGACCCCGCGCCGGCCGGCCGCGCCACCCTCGCCGGGCCGCTCCCGGCCCAGCTGCCCGCCATGGCCGGCTCGTACGTCGGACGGCTGGGGCAGATGCGGGACCTGGACGCCCTCGTCTCGCCCGACCCGGCCCGGCGCTCCCATGTGATGGCGGTGGTCGGCGCGCCCGGCGTCGGCAAGACCGCGCTCGCCAAGCACTGGGCGCACGCACGGCGCGAACACTTCGCGGACGGGCAGCTCTTCGTCGACCTGCGGGGCCACTCACCGCTGCCGGCGCTGCGGCCGGGCGACGTCCTGGCGCAGTTCCTCCGGGCCCTGGGCGCGCCGCCCGGCCGGCTGCCGGTCGACGAGGACGAGGCCGCGGCGCTGTACCGCACGCTGCTCGCCGACCGGCAGATGCTGATCGTGCTGGACAACGCGCGCGACGCCGAGCAGGTCAGGCCGCTCATTCCGGGCGCCCGGGGCTGTGCGGTGGTGATCACCAGCCGCAGCCGGCTCGCGGGGCTCGTCGCGAGGGACGGTGCCCGCCAGCTCGCCCTGGACGTCCTCGACCCGGACGAGGCCCGACTGCTGCTGGGCAGCATCGTCGGCGAGTGCCGGGCCACGGCCGAGGAGGAGGCGGCCCGCCGGCTCGTGCGGGTCTGCGGCGGCCTGCCGCTGGCCATCCGGATCGCCGGAGCCAACCTGGTGGCCCGCGACACGGGCATCGCCGGCTACTGCGCCGAGCTGGCGGGGGACGACATGCTCAGCCGGCTGCGCGTCGAGGGAGACCGGCGCTCGACCGTGCGGGCCGCCTTCGACCTCTCCTACCTCGCGCTCCCGGCCGGGGCCCGGCGGATGTTCCGGCTGCTGGGTCTCATGCCGGGACCGGACGTCTCGGTGAACGGCGCGGCGGCCCTGGCGGACACCACCTCGGCCGCGGCGGCCGAGCTTCTGGTGACCCTGACGGACGCCCATCTGGTACGGGAGAGGGCCGCCGGCCGCTTCGGGCTGCACGACCTCGTGCGCTCGTACGCCCGTGAGCTGGCCTGCACCCAGGAGGCGCACGCCGCACGGCAGCGGCTCTTCGAGTGGTACCTCTACCACGCCGACGCGGCGGCCCGGTTGCTCTACCCGGCGGAGCCCGTACCGGGCCCGTCCGCCGGGGCGGCGCCCTCGGCCGCGCTGGCCTTCTCGGACCACGGTGAGGCCTCGGAGTGGCTCGACAGCGAGCGGGAGAACCTGTCGGGCGCCGTCCCGCAGGCTGCCGGAGCCGGCTTCACCACCCTCGCCTGGCGGCTGGCGGAGAGCCTGCACGGCTTCCTCTCGGTGGGGATGTACACGGGCGAGTGCCTCGAGGTCGCGACCGCCGGCCTGTTCGCCGCCGTCGCGGACGGTGAGCCGCGGGCCCAGGCCGCCGCCCAGCTGCGGCGCGCCGAATGCCACTGGCTGCTGGCGGACCGGACCCAGGCCCTGGAGCTGCTCGGCAGCGCGCTGGAGCTCGCGCGGCAGGCGGACTGGGCCGACGGTCAGGCGCTGGCGCTGCGCCGCATCAGTGCGGCGCACCGGGCGAGCGGCGGCGGGCGGCAGCCCTGCGACCACCCCGCCCAGGCCCGTGAACTCGCCCGGCACGGCGGCGCGGCGGGCCTTCCGGGGGCGTCGTCGGCCTGGAGCTGACCTGCTGAGGGCCGCGCCCCGGCCGCGCCCGCTCCCGGGCGACGAGCCCGGGGTTCCGGTCCGGCCGAAGAGCGATCCGGTCCTGCCGCCGGTCCGGCGGCAGGACAACTACTCCGGCAGTTGAAGCCGGTTCTGCCGGTTGCCGTGAACCGATCGGCGGTGACCGGGATAACTCCAGCTCAGGGTCGACGTGTTCGGGCGGAGCCGGACCGCATGGCCGGTCCCCGCCCTCTGGTCCGGCTGTAGGAGACCGACCAGTCGGGGACCGTACTGTGGCGGCACCGAACCGCGCCGCACCGCACCACAAGGCCAGTTTTCGTGCCGACTCATGAGGTGACGCGTTGCCACAGCTCACAGTGGCCTCGCCACCGCCCGTACGAGGCGCGTTCCGGGACCTTCTCCTCCGGCCAGGCCACCATCATCCGCGCGCTGAGAACGAGGTATCGATGCACACCGTGGCACAGGCCCCACAGCAGGGAGACCGACGGGCGGCCGAGATGGCCGAGTTCGCCGTAGCGTTCTACGAACGTGCCATCGGCAGAAGCGAGTTCGACCCCTTGTGGATCGCCGAGGAGCTGGGTGCCCCGCCGCGGTATGCCGAGCAGGCGGTCGGCGTACTGCGCGAACTGCGGTTGGTCAAGCCGGCGGAGAGCAGAGCGGACCGGCTGGTGGCGGTCAGCCCGGAGGCGGCCCAGATGGAGCTGCTGATCCCCCTGGAGCGGGAGATCCTCGACAGCCGGCACCGGCTCGCCGGATTCAAGGGGCGGTTCAGCTCCTTCGCGGCGGCGTTCGAGAGACAGTCCCGGACCCGCGCCGAACCGGTGGTGATCACCGGCGACCCGGAGGAGATCGAGCTGCGGCTGCTGGAGGCCGCGCAGAGCTGCACCACCGAGGTCCTGGTCATGCAGCCCTGCGTGGCCCGCGAGACCCGCGAGCTGCGGCTGGCCCGCCCGCTGGTGCTGGAAGCGCTGCGGCGCGGTGCGCGGGGGCGGATCCTCTACCCCCATACCGCGCGCGGCGACTCGGGGACCCGTGCGCACCTCGGTGAACTCCTGCCCGCGGGGGGCCAGGTGCGCACCACCAAGGAGGTGAGCGACCGCTTCCTGGTGTTCGACCGGAAGACCGCCTTCATCCCGTCCGGTGAGGACGGCGAGATCGCCGTCGTCTACGAGAGTACGGTCGCGGCCTTCCTGGCCGGGCTGCACGCCCGCGTCTGGGAGTCCGCCGTCGACTTCGACTCCGGTGCGGCCGGCTACGCCGGGACCATGGAGGAGCTGAAGGCGACCCTGCTCTCCCTGCTGGCCTCCGGCGCCAAGGACGAGGTCATCGCGCGCCGGGTGGGCATGTCCGAGCGGACCCTCCGCCGCCATGTCGCCACGATCATGCAGGACCTGTCCGCCAGCAGCCGCTTCCAGGCCGGCGTGCTGGCCGCCCGTACCGGCCTGGTCGACCTGGCCCTGAGGAGTGCCGTATGAGCCGCTTCAACCAACTCGCGCAGACCACCGCGGTACGTCAGGTCCAGGAGGAGATGGGCAGCGCCTCAGCGGCCGGCCGCCGGCTGAGGGAGCAGGTCGAGGAGCCTGATCCGCTCGACGCGCGCTCGGCCGACTTCATCCGGAGCCTCGACGGCTTCCTGTTCGCCAGTGTGGGCGAGACCGGCTGGCCGTACATCCAGTTCAAGGGCGGCCCGCAGGGGTTCGTCCACGTCCTCGACGAGTACACGCTCGGCTTCCTGGACGTCCGGGGCAACCGGCAGTACGTCACCACCGGCAACGTGCGCGGTGACGACCGGGTCGCGCTCTTCTTCATCGACCACGCCCGCCAGACCCGCCTCAAGCTGTTCGGCCACGCCACCGCCCTGCCGGTCGACGAGAACCTCGGGCTCGCCGAGCGCATGGAGTCGCCCCGCACCGAGGGCAAGGTCGAACAGATCGTCACCATCCGGGTCGAGGCCTACGCCTGGAACTGCCCGAACCACATCACCCCGCGCTTCAGCCGGCGCGACGTCTCCGAGGCCCTGGCCCCGGTCCATGAGCGCCGCGCCCGGCTGGAGGAGGAGAACGCAGCCCTGCGCGCGCGACTCGACGCCCGCCCCGAGGGCTCGACGGGCTGACCGGAAACGGCAGCCGGATCCGGCCATCGAGCACCTCCGCGAGGAAATCCCTGACCAGGACCGAACGGCCCACTGGCCGAAATCGGCAGCCGGTTCCGGGCATTGAGGAACCCCTGCCCGGATTCCTAATCTGGATTCAGCAAAGAGCCCTCGAAGCGAACGGAGGAATCACTCGATGGTCAGCGAAGTGATCGACCGGAACGACCGGTTTCGGGGAATCCTGGACCGGCTCGCCACCAAGTCGATCGACGACTACTACAACCCCTACCGGCTCTTCGAGTGGCCGGAAAGGCTCCCCGAGGACATGTGGTGGATGAGCCCCGAGCTCACCACCACCTACGGGACGGAATGGGCCGAGAAGCTTACCTCCGAGCAGCTCCATGCGCTTTCCAAGCACGAGAGCATAAATTTCTACAGCCTCAACGTCCACGGTATCCGGGAACTGCTCGTCGAGGTGGTCAACCGGATCCACACCGCCGGTTTCGAAACACCGTCGGAGTTCTTCCACCATTTCATCGGTGAGGAGAACGAGCACATGTGGTTCTTTGCCGAATTCTGCCTCCGCTACGGCAAGAAGATCTACCGGCAACCCGCCGGCGGTGCGGAGACGGCCGCGCCGTCGGACAAGGTCCAGAGCCTGCTGGTCTTCGCCCGCATCCTGATCTTCGAGGAGCTGGTCGACCACTTCAACTCGGCGATGGCCGAGGACGAGCGGCTCCACGAGACGATCCGCGGCATCAACCGGATCCACCACCAGGACGAGTCCCGGCACATCGCCTTCGGCCGCGAACTGGTCAACCTGCTCCACCAGGACCTGAAGCGGACCGCCACCGAGCAGGAGCTGGACGAGGTCTCCACGTACCTGCGCCGCTACATGCGGCACAGCTTCGAATCCCTCTACCACCCCCAGGTCTACCGCGACGCGGGCCTGGAGCGCCCGCACGAGCTGCGCCGCGCCCTGCTGGAATCGCCGGCCCGGGCCGAGGCCGAGCTGCGCACCTTCCGCAAGACCGCCAAGTACCTGGAGAAGACGGGACTCATCCGATGACGGCGACCCGACTGACCGGCAGCGACGGCGAGCCCGCCCTGGCCATCCTGGGCCCGCGGGCCACCGCGCTCGTCAAGGAGCTCGACCGGGTCTTCACCGGCTGGGGCCTGGAGGACGGCGCCGGGGAGATCAGCGCGCCGCCGCTCTTCCCGGTGACCGACCTGGAGAAGTTCGACGTCTACACCAACTTCCCCCACCTCGCCTGGGTGGCCGGTTCGCTGGATCTGGCGGACGAGCAGTTCAAGCCCGTGGCCGGCAGGTTCGGATCCGGAGCCGTCACGGAGGCGCGGTACGGGCTGCCGCACGCCACCTGCTACGGCGCGTACCTCTTCCACGAGGGTGGTCAGGTCGCCGACGACCTGCTGGTCACCCTGGTCAACCGCTGCTTCCGCAACGAGGACCACTACAGCGGGCTGCGCCGCCTCGCCAGCTTCCAGATGCGCGAGATCGTCGCGCTCGGCAGCTTCGACCACACCCAGGAGGTGCTGGCCCGCTTCACCGGACGCATCCAGTCCTTCGCCGCCGCGCTCGGCATCGAGCTGGGCAGGGAGGCGGCGGGCGACCCGTTCTTCCAGAACGACAGCGGGCGGGCCCTGATGCAGAAGCTCAGCCCGGTCAAGTACGAGTTCCAGTACGGCGACCTGGCGATCGCCTCGGTCAACACCCACCGCAACTTCTTCGGCGAGCGGTGCTCGATCCGGCTGGAGTCCGGCGAGCACGCCTACACCTCTTGTGTGGCCTTCGGCCTGGAGCGCTGGCTCGCCGTCCTGACCGAGCACTTCGAGGCGGACCTCGACGCCGCGCTGGCCGCCGTACGCGCGGCCGCCGCACCGGCCTCCGCCGTACCCGCCTCCGCCGAACCGTCGTGAGCCGGCCCCTGATCGGCGTCGACCTCGTACCGCTCGCCCGGGTCGGCGAGCTGCTGGAACCCGGTGCCGGGCCGGTGCTGGGACGGTTCCTCTCCACCGACGAGCTGGCCGCCTCCCGGACCCCGGACGGGGAACCGGACCGGGCCGGGATCGCCGGACGGCTGGCCGCCAAGGAGGCCGTCTTCAAGCTCCTCGGCGCGGTCGGACGGCCGGTTCCCTGGCAGGGCATCGAGGTCCTGCGCGGCCCCGGCGGCCGCCCTGGGGTCCGGCTGTCGGGCGCGGCGGCCGAGTTGGCGCAGCACGCCGGACTCGGCCCGATCGACGTCAGCATCAGCCACGACGGCGGCTTCGCCATCGCCGTCGCCGCGGCCACCACCTCGCAACCGCCCCATCTCGCTGGATCAGTGACTTCGAAGGGAATGCCATGAGTTCCGCAGGTATCGACAAGGTCCGGGACTGGATCCTCGGCCGTCACCCCGAGCGCACCGAACTCGCCGCCGACGTCGACCTCATCGAGAGCCGGCTGGTCGACTCGCTCGCCTTCGTCGAGCTCGTCTACACCATCGAGGACGCGGCGGGCGTCGAGATCGACTTCGACGCCATCGACATCGAGGACTTCCAGACCCTCGCGACCATCGAGAAGGCGTTCTTCGCCTGATCGCGAGGATTCGCCCGATCCCGAGGATTCGCCCGATCCCGAGGAGGGGTCTTCATCATGGATGCAGTCTCGTACACCGCACAGTGGATGGCCGCAGCCCGCGCACAGGAGTCCGAGCGGGAGGACCCGCTCTTCGTCGACCCGCTCGCCCGCGATCTGGCCGCGCCCCGCGGCTTCGAACTGATCGAGCGGTACGTCGGCGGGGGCGTGCTCCCCTTCATCTCCATCCGGACCCGGTTCCTGGACGACGCCATCAAGGAGGTCGTCGCCGGCAGCGGAGTCCAGCAGGTGGTGCTGATCGCCGCGGGTATGGACACCCGCGCGTTCCGCCTCGACTGGCCGGACGGCACCGAGCTCTACGAGGTCGACCACGCACCGCTGATCGCCGAGAAGCGCCGCCGGCTCGACGCCCTGGGGGCCGAGCCGCGCACCGACCGGCGCGAGGTCTCCGCAGACCTCACCACTCAGTGGCTGCCCGCCCTGGAGGCCGCCGGGTTCGACCGCAGCCGGCCGACCCTGTGGGTCGCCGAGGGGCTCACCTTCTTCCTCACCGAGGAGCAGGCCGGCGAACTGCTGCGGCTGCTCGCCTCCGCCTCCGCCCCCGGCAGCCACCTGGCCTTCGACATCCTCGGGCGCGCCATGCTGCGCAGCCCGTTCTCGAAGCGCTTCCTGGACGCCCTCGCGGCCGACGGCACGCCGTGGGTCTTCGGCACCGACGAGCCCGAGGAGTTCCTGACCGAGCACGGCTGGAAGACCACCGACCTGCGCGAGCCCGGGCAGCCCGGCGCGGGCGAGGGCCGCTGGCCGTACGAGGTCCAGCCGCGGGGGCGTCGCGGCGCCAACCGCCTGTGGCTGGTCCGCGCCGAGGTCGTGACGGCCTGATGGGTCACGCGACCACGGAGAGCCACCCGGACACGGACCGCCGTCCAGCCGCAGAGCGCCGGATCACCCTGGAGCGGATCGAGTCGTACCTGCCCGAACGCAGCGTACGGATCGAGGAGCTGGGCGAGCGGCTGGGCCTGCACCGGGCGCAGCTCGGGGTGTTCCGCAAGTTCTACGGCCTGGACACCCTCCGCTTCGATCCCGAGCTCCCGCTGCTCGACCTGCTGCGGCCCGCCGCCCGCAGCGCTCTGGCCGCCCTGCCCGAGGGCGGCCGGGTCGACTACCTGGCGTACGCGCACACCACCCAGGCGGTGGCCCCGCCCGACGTGGACATCGCCCAGGTGGTCGGCGAGGACCTCGGTCTCCCCGACGCCGAGGCCTTCGGCTTCAGCCACCAGGCGTGCGTCAGCAGTCTGGGCGCCATCGAGGTGCTCGGCGAGCTGCTGCGCGCGGAGGGCGAGGAGGGCGCGTACGCCCTGATGGTCACCGGCGAGCAGGCGTACTCGCCGCTGGTCCAGCACATCCCCAACACCTCGATCATGGCCGACGCCGCGGCTTCCTGCCTGATCACCCTGGAGGGCGAGGGCGACGTGGTCCGGTCCTTCGCCATCCGGACGCTCGGCGAGTACGCCCAGTGGCT
Source organism: Streptomyces sp. NPDC006261 (assembly GCF_040613515.1). Taxonomy (NCBI): domain Bacteria; kingdom Bacillati; phylum Actinomycetota; class Actinomycetes; order Kitasatosporales; family Streptomycetaceae; genus Streptomyces; species Streptomyces sp. NPDC006261. Next base: position 99,418 of record NZ_JBEXSI010000014.1, on the reverse strand, counting down.
GGAGCTGACCCCCGAGCAGAACACCGAGTTCGGGGAGCAGTACGGCAGAAGGATCGCCGACGTCATCCACGAGGCTCTGCGGGACGCCGGGTTGGGCCTTGACGAGGTCGACCTGGTGATCCCGCACAACGTCAACAAGCTGGCCTGGCGGCAGACCATCAAGGAACTGGAGGTGGGGCCGGAGAAGGTGTTCCTGGACAACGTCCCGCGCTTCAGCCACACCTACGCCTCCGACGTCTTCGTCAACTACACCACCCTGCGGGACGCGGGCCGCCTGGTCGACGGCGCCCACTATCTGCTGGTCTCCGTCGGCCTGGGCGCCACCTTCGGCGCGATGGTGATCACCCACCGTGCGGGAGGCGGGACCTGATGCGCCGTCAGCAACTGGTGCTGACCATCGAGAAGGCGCTCAGCGAGGTGCTGGAGCGGCCGGTCAGCGGGCTCACGGAGGAGACCGCGCTCTTCGACGAGCTGCAGCTCACCTCGCTCGCCGTGCTGGGGATGCTGATGAGCGTCGAGGAGGCGACCGGGATCTCGGTCGACCCGGAGGGACTCGACATCGACGACCTGCGGACGCTCGGGTCCTTCGCCGATTACGTCGAGGCCGCGATCCGCGCGGAAGCGGAAGAGGGGGCGGCATGAACCGCGCCCGCAGAGAAGACGCCATCATCCGCGCCCGCAGAGGAGACGCCATGATCTGCGCCGTCGTCGCAAAGGGGGCGGCGTCATGAGCGCGCTCGTCGTACGGGCCGCCGCCTCGGTGCGGTCGCCGCAGGGCCGGACGCCGGAAGGCGTCCCGGCCGCGCTCGACTACTTCCGCGATCTGCTCACCCCCTTCGGTGAGAAGCCGGACGAGGAGCTGCTGAGCCGGGGCCCGCACGTCCACCACCGCGACCTCGTGGACCTGCTCGTCGCCGACGAATCCGTCGGCCGGAGCCGGCCGGAGCTGGCGATCGTCGCCCACGCCCTGCCGGACGTGGTGCCGTTCACCGCCGTCGCACCGCACCTGACCGAGCGGCTCGGCGGCCGGGCGGTCAGCTTCGCGATCGGCCAGCAGGGTCTGGCCGCGCCCTTCACCGCGCTGCGGATCGCCTCCGCGTACCACCGTTCGGGGCGGGCCGCGGAGGTGGTGATCGCGGTGCTGGAGCAGACCACCCTGCCCACCGCGCTCCCGCTGGTCCAGGAGACCCCGCTGACCGACTCGGCCGCCGCGCTGGTCCTCGGGGCCTCCACCGGGGAGGGGCTGGAGTTCGTCCGGGCACGCTCGGCCGGTTCGGCCGCGGGCGCCCTGGGCCGGGAGCTCGGGGAGGACGGGACGCTGCTGGTCCTCGGCCCCTGGGTCACCGAGGACGTCCCGGTCCACGGCGCGGTGCACCGGGTGGCTCCGGGCGGCTACTGCACCAGCCTCTGGCTGGAGCTGGCCGACCACTGGCAGGAGTGGCAGCGCGTGTACCGGCGGATCGTGCTGTGCGACACGGACCCGCGCTCCGGCCGCAGCCACGTGGCGCTCTTCGCCGCCACCCCCTAGTGCACCTGCCGGGCCGGACGCGGACGAGCGTCCGGCCCGGGCACCACGGAAAGCACCCGCAGACACGGACGAGGCAAGCGAAGGGAAGGCGGAAACACGATGACGACGGCCGAGGACCGGACCATCAGGCTGGACTCCGCGAGAGCCGGGAGCGGCCCGGCGACCTGGGGGCAGCGGGCGATCTGGGGGGTCGTCTCCCGGCTCGGTGACGACGCCCCCCGGTACAACCTGCCGGTCGCACTCCCCCTTTCCCCGCCCCGCCCGGTCCCTCGCGTACTCGCGGACCTGACGGAGCTGCTCCTTCTCCACGACAGCCTGCACACCCGGTTCCTTCCGCAGGGTGAGGACGGCCTGGAGCAGGTCGTGGACGGCAGCGGCGAGCTCCCGGTGGAGATCCGTACGAGCGCGCCCGAGCAGGTCCGGGAGGTGAGCGCCGCCCTGCTCCAGGAGTTGGGCGGGCGTTCCTTCGACCACACGCGGGAATGGCCCCTGCGGGTCGGCCTGGTGGAGAGCGGGGGCCTGGTCCACCGGCTGGTGCTGGTCGGCGCGCACACCGGGATGGACTACTGGGGCCTCGGCCGGCTGCTCCGCGACCTCGAGTCGGTCCAGGCGGGGGCGACCGCCGTGTCGCTCCGCGATTCCCGCCCCGCCGTCCAGCCCCTGGAGGCCGCGGAGGTCCAGGCGTCCCCGCTCGGCCGCCGCCGGGACGAGGCGGCCCGCCGCTACTGGGTCGAGCAGCTGACGGCCGGCCCCCGGCAGATCTTCCGGCACCCCGCCGCCCCGGAGCTCGCGGACGACCCCACCCGCCGCTTCCCCAACGCCCTGCTGCGCTCGCCCGCGCTGGCGGTGGCCGTCGGGCGGGTGGCCGAGGAGCTGGGGGTGAGCGACGCGGCCGTGCTGCTGGGCGCGGTCTCCCACCAGCTGGCCCTGTCGTCCGGGAGCAGCGACGTGCTCTTCCAGGTGGTGGTGGGCAACCGGTTCCAGCCGGCCGCCGCCGCGGTGGTCTCCACGGTGGCGCAGGAGGCCCTGTTCCGGCTCACCGACGCGGACCGGGACTTCGAGGACGTGGTGCGGCGGACGCGGTCCGTCGCGTTCAGCGCCTTCCGCCACGCCGCGTACGACAAGTGGGCGCTGGACCGCGAGGTGGCGGGGCTGATCGAGAAGGAGGCGGCGGCCGACCACTCGTACTGGTGGAACGACACCCGTGACCCGGCCGTCACCCCGTTCGACACGGTGGAGCGGCCCGAGGTCCCGCTGAGCGGGCTGACCGGCCGGACCGAGCTGAGCTGGCCCACCGACTTCCCGCCCCGCAGGAACGTCTCGATCGCGGTGGACGCGCTGACCGCCCCGGGCGCCCTGGACCTCGCGATGACCGCCGACCCCGCCGTCATCAGCCGTACGGGCATGGAGCAGTTCCTCCGTGGGGTCGAGCGGCACATCGTCGCCAAGGCGATCGCACTGGAGGACCGATGAGCAAGCAGTACGCGGGAATCGCCTGGGCGGAGGCGGGCTACCGGGTCGAGGTGCTGGACGACGCGGGGCGCCGCGTGGCCGAGCCGAGCAGCTGGAGCGGCGGCCGGGTCGCCGAACTGATCTCCTGGCTGCGGGGGTCGGGCGACGGTGAGACCCCCGCCGTGGTGCTGGACAGCACCAACGGGCTGCTCGACGGCCCGATGACGGCGGCCGGTCTGGAGGTGTACCGGGCGGACCCCTGGCTGCTGCCGCCGCGCCCCGGGTTCGGCTCCGTCACCGCCGTACAGCTCGCGGAGCAGGCCCGGACCGCGCCCGGGGCGCTGGCCCGGGTGACCGCCGAGGGCGGCACGCTGACCGGCCGCGCCGAGGAGTACTTCGAGGGCGTCGAGCGCGGGGAGCCGGCCCGGGCGGCGCTGACGGCGGCCGGGCGCTGCTTCGACCACGGACGCAGGGACGACCCGCGGGTGGCGCTCACCTTCGACGACGGGCCCGACCCGGTGTTCACCCGCCAGGTGGTGGAGATCCTCGGGCGGTACGGGGCCCGCGCGACCTTCTTCTGTGTCGGCCACCATGTCGCGGCGCTGCCCGACGAGGTACGCCGGATCGCCGCGGCCGGGCACGAGCTGGGCAACCACTCCTGGTCGCACCCCTTCCTGCCGGACCTGACGCCGGCGGAGCTGCGCGAGCAGCTGGACCGTACGGCGGAGGAGCTGGCCCGGGTGACCGGCGCCGGCGAGGCCCCGCGCTGGTTCCGGCCGCCGTACGGGGCCCTGACCCCCGAGGTGCTGGCCGCCCTGGACGGTTACCCGACCACCCTGGCCATGTGGGACGTCGATGCCCGCGACTGGTCGAGGCCGGGGCCCGGGCAGATCGCCGCGACCGTCCTGGAGGGCGCGGGGCCGGGCTCGGTGGTGCTGATGCACGAGGGCGCCGGCGACCGGGCCCAGACGGTACAGGCCCTCCCGTCGATCATCGAGGGCCTGCTCGAACGCGGCCTGGAACTGGTCCCGGTGGGGGACCTGGCGGCGCCGGGCGAGACCGGACCCACCAGCGGCGCGTTAACGACTTTCCGACCAGAGACCCCGACCAACGACCGAAGGATCTGAACGGCTATGGAAGAGCGCTTGGCAGAGCACGCCGCGGCGGAATCGCCACCGCCCCCGCCACCGCCGCCGAAGGACGGCCCCGGCGGTTCCGGCGTGGGCCCGTCGGCGGGGGAGCCGGCGATATGGTCCCGTAACTTCAGGTTCTACTTCGTCGGCCGCAGTGCGGGACTGCTCAGCTGGGCCATGCTGCCGGTCGCCGTCGCCGCCGGTCTGCTCATCGACGGGTACGGCCTGGAGACCGCGGGCTACTCGATGGCCTTCCTGGTCGCCCCGTTCGCCGGCCTGGTGCTGTTCGGCGGGGTGCTGGCCGACCGGTTCACCGCCCGCCGGATGATGATCCTCGCGGACCTGGCCAACCTGGTCGCCCACGTCCTGCTCGCCCTGCTGTTCATCCACGGCATCGACCACCTCTGGCAGCTGTACTCGCTGCTGGCGGTCGCCGGTACCGCCAACGCGCTCTTCCAGCCCGGCGCCGCCTCCACCGTCCCGCTGGTCTCCCGCGACGTGCAGGGCGCCAACGGCATCCTGCGCACCTCGGAGGCGATCACCGGCCTCGGCGGCCCGGCACTGGCCGGAACCCTGGTCGGGTTCGGGTCCACCGGCTGGGTGATGGTGATCTCCGCCGTCGCCTACGGGACCAGCGCCATCTGCCTGTTCGTGCTCAAGCTCGGCGTGGTTCCCGCCCCGCCGGCCGGCGAGTCCATGTGGCACAACCTGGCGGTCGGCTGGCGGGAGTTCTGGTCCCGCAGCTGGCTCTGGGGCGTCATCGTCATCTGGATGTTCTACGCGGTGCTCGCCTGGGGTCCCCAACTCTCCCTGGCCGCCGGGGTGATCGTGCCCGAACACGGCGCCCGCGCCTTCGGCCTGGTCAACGCCGCGCTGGGCGCCGGGACCATCATCGGAGGCCTGCTGGCGATCCGCTACAAACCCGAACGGCCGCTCGCCGCCGGGGCCGTGGCGATGATGGCGTATCCCCTCTACCCGCTAGGCATCGTGCTCGGCTGGCCGGTCTGGCTGCTCATGCTCGCCCAGGTCGCGGTCGGGACCGGGATCGGCATCTGGGGCGTCATGTGGTCCACGAGCGTGCAGACCCAGGTGCCGGGCGAGATGCTCAACCGCATCCACGCGTACGAGGTCGCGGGCTCCGTCGGCATGTACCCCATCGGCAGCGCGCTGGCCGGCCCGGCGGTCGGCCTGTTCTCCACGAAGACGGTGCTCATGGTGGGCGTCGTCGTCTCCTTCCTCACCGCGTCCGCGCTCCTGATAGCCCGCCCGATCCGCAATCTGCGCCGGGTGCCGGACCGGCTCTGAACACCGTCGGAACCGGCCCGGCCCGGCTGCGTACGGCCGCCGAGGGCGTGCACTACGTGGTCGGCCGGAACGCGGAGGTGCTGGACGCGCTGCCCGTCGCCGTGCGGGACCGGGCGGCTGCGGCCCGCCTGCCGCTGTGGCGTGGAGAGGAGTACGCCGCTGCGCGGACCCTGCTGCGCGCCCTGCTGCGGGAGATCGGCGAGGACCTGAGGGGCGGACCGGTCGCCGCGTACCCGAGCGGCCGGCCGTACCTGCCCGGCCGGCCGGATCTGGGCGTGAGCCTCTCGCACTCCTCCGGCTGGGTCGCCGCGGCCGTCGGCCGGGGCCGTGACGTCGGCGTCGATGTGCAGGCCCCCGCTGCCGTCGGCGACCGGCTGCTGCGCCTGTGCTGTCCGCCCGCGGACGCCGAGGCGCTCGCCGTCATGCCCGAGGCCCGGCGCAGACGCGAGTTCGCCTGGATCTTCACGGTTCAGGAGGCGTGTGTGAAGGCCGTCGGACGGGGTCTCTCCGGCCGCCCCTGGGACGTTCCGGTGAACATCGGCCAACAGACAGGTGAGTGGGGGCGGGTGAACTGGTGCGCCCCGCGCGGCGGTGAGCCGGTCCCGGTCGGCTGCGCCTGGAACGACGCGCTGCCAACGGCCGGTTGAGCCTCGCTGTCCCCGGGCCCGGCCGTGCTCCCGGGCAGGCAGGGCTTCTATCCTGGGCCGAGCGCGGGCGACCGCAGGGTAACGGGCCACCGGGGGATCGGGTCAGCATGAGCGGCGGCAGGGAACAGCACGACGGCGAGTGGTACACGGCCATGGAGGGCATACGCCCCCTTGTGGCCGGTGATCCGGAACGGATCGGGCCCTATCCGCTGCTCGGCCGGCTGGGGGCGGGCGGCATGGGCCGGGTCTATCTGGCCCGTTCGGCGGGGGGCCGTACGGTCGCCGTGAAGGTGGTCCACGAGGAGCACATCTCCAACGGGGAGTTCCGGGCCCGGTTCCGCCGCGAGATCGAGTCCGCCCGCCGTGTCGGAGGCCGCTACACCGCCCCCGTACTGGACGCCGACGCCGATGCCGCCCACCCGTGGGTGGCCACCGGCTATGTGCCCGGCCCCTCCCTGGAACAGGCCGTACGGGAACACGGTCCGCTGCCCGCCGAGTCGGTACACGCCCTGGCCGAGGGGCTGTTGCGGGCACTGCGCGGCATCCACGCCGCCGGAATCGTGCACCGCGACCTGAAGCCGTCCAACGTCCTGCTCACGGTCGACGGCCCCCGCGTCATCGACTTCGGTATCGCCCGCGCGCTCCAGGTCTCGGTCGAGTCGCTGCTGACGAGCACGGGCATGGTCATCGGCTCGCCCGGCTTCATGGCGCCCGAGCAGGTCCTCGGCGAGGAGACCGGTACGGGGGCGGACGTCTTCGCACTCGGCTGCGTACTGATGTACGCGGCCACGGGAAAGCTGCCGTTCGGCAGCGGGGCGAGCAACCAGCACGCCGTGATGTACCGCATCGTCGAGTCCGCACCGGACCTCACCCAGGTGGCGGACGCCCCGTTGCGCGAGCTGATCGGGCGCTGCCTGACCAAGAAGCCCGCCGAACGGCCCGGCGTGGAGGCGCTGTTGGCGGGCGTCGCTACGTCGGAGAGTCCGGGCGCCGCCCTGCGCGGCGGGGCGTGGCTGCCGCCGCAGCTTCTGGCCCGCCTCGCGCGGCAGGCGGCGGTGCTGCTGGACGCGGATGTGCCGAAGGCGGAGGGCGGGGGCGATGGCGGCCCTGAGGCCAAGCCCGTCCCGGGGGCTGAGCCGGAACCCGTACGCGGACCCGTAACGGAGGCTGAACCGGCACCGGCACCGGATCCGAAACCGGCACAGGCACAGGCACAGGAGGCGGCACGCGCTCCCGCACCTGAATCCGCACCCACTCCGGCACCTGGACCCGCCCAGGACCCGGCACCCACTCCGGACGCCCCGCCCCCGCCCCCGCCCGCCCTCGCCGTCTCGGCGGACGCCGGCGGGAAGGCCCCGCGCCGTCGTCGCCGTACCTGGGTCGTGGCGGCCGCGGTCCTCGCCGTGCTGGCCACCGGCTCCACCGTCGCCTTCCTCCAGCACGGTCCCGGCGCCGGGGCGGACACCCCCGACACCGGCGCGGCCGCGCCCTCCGGTACCGGAGACGGCCCCTCCGCCGCGCCCTCCGCAGACCCCACCGGCGAGGACGGGAGCGAGGAGAAGGCGAAGGACAAGGGCAAGGACGGCAAGGAGAAGGAGGACGGAAGGAGCCAGGAGCAGGGCAAGGGCGGCGACACAGACGCAGGGGAGACCTCCGGCTCCGGCGGCGCGGTCGTTCCGGAGGGCAGCGGTTCCGGATCAGGGGGCTCGGGCGGCTCGGGTTCCTCCCAGCCCGGCTCCGGCTCGTCCGACAACGGCGGCTCCAGTTCGGGCTCCGGCTCGGGCTCCGGCTCCGGAACAGCGCCGAAGCCGCCCGCCCCGGACCCCGACCCCCCGGCCCCGGACAACCGGGTGCCGCAGCACTTCGTCGGGACCTGGTCCATCGCGTCGCAGTACGACGCCCTCCAGCCCCACACGGTGGTCATCCGGCGCGTGTCGCCGGGACAGCTCGCGGTGACGCTCGTCGCGGACGTACAGGGTTCGGGGCACTGCGAGTACGCGGCGACGCTCTCGTCCGTGACGAACGGGGGGCAGCGGATCAACGTCGGTACCGCCACGGTGGACAAGGCGCGTTCCACCGGAATGTGCCGCGACACCGACCCCTCGTTCTTCGCCGTCGACGGGTCGGGGATCCTGCACGACGTCGGCCCCGCCCACGGCAGCGGCTACCGCTACAACCGGGCCTGACCGGGGCCGTTCTCGGCGCCCCCGGTCAGGCGCTGCGGCCCGTGGATCTCCTCGTCGGTCCTCCGTCCGCAGGGACGGGAGGTACCCCGCCGGGTTACCGGCTCCGGTCGCCCAGCGAGGCCATGAGGCCGGCGGTGTGGCGTCGGCAGGCGCGTACGGACATTGCCCGGCCGCGCGGCCACGGCGGCGTCCGTCAGCCCGGCGCCTCGCCCGGGTACGCGGTCTCGAACGCCGAGCGGAACAGGGCCGTGACGTCCTGGCCCGTGAGCCCGTCCGCCCGGGCCTGGTCCATCCACTCGGCCAGGGCCGCGCGGAGCGGCGAGCCGGGGCCGGACTGGGGCTGGGCGAGGGAGCGGGTGATGAACGTGCCCGCGCCCTGGCGCACCTCGGCCAGGCCCGCCCGCTCCAGCTCGCGGTAGGCCTTGAGCGTGGTGTTCGGGTTGACCTTGGTCGTGGCGGCGACCTGGGCGGCGGTGGGCAGCCGGTCGCCCTCCTCCAGGGCTCCCATGCGCAGCGCCTGTTCGACCTGGCGGACGATCTGGAGGTACGTCGCCACCCCGCTGCGCCGGTCGATGCGGAACACGACCACGGACTTCACCTTCCGCTCGATTGCCGACACTTTACGTAGGGGACGCGCACGGCCCCTACAGCGGGCGGCGCGAGACCCGCCACAGGACGAACCCCGTGAGGAGCGCCGTCCCGGCGAGCAGGATGCCTGCCGCGGTCCACTGCATCGCTGCCATCTGGTCGTAGTCGAGGTACTCGATGACGTCGTTGATGATCCCGTGCTCCTTGATGCACGCGTTCTGCGCCTTCTCGGTGGCCTCGGCGCAGGTGCCCCAGCCGAAGAGCTCCCCCCGCGCGTTGCCGACCCAGCGGTCGACCTCGTACGCCTCGTCGAAGCGGGCCGGGAGGTCGGTGCCCATCGGGTACGTGTACATCTTGATGGAGCCGAGACGGATCCGTACCTCGTCCCAGACGTAGGCGGAGACGATGGTGAAGACGAACGTGACCACCATGGCGGGCAGCACACGGCGCACCAGGACGCCGAGGGTGATGCCGGCGGCGGTCGCGAAGAGGAGCAGCGCGGGCAGGACCGGCCCCGTGTTGTCGAAGATCCGGCCATCGACCCAATCGCTGAGGAAGAAGGAGCGGTGCGGCTCCCACCACCAGGTGAACGCGGCCGAGAGCAGCAGACCGCAGACCAGGGCGAGGGTGTAGGCGAGGCCCAGCTTGGCGACGAGCCACTGGCGGCGGGTCACGGACTGGGTGGTGACCAGCTGGGCGGTGCCGTTCTCCCGGTCGCCCGCGATGAGCGGGGCGCCGACGAAGACGGCGAGGATCAGCGGGAGGCCCGAAAGGAGGGAGGAGATGTAGCCGTAGCCCCGGCTGTCGTCGACCGCGTACCGGACCTCCTCCTCCGGCCAGCCGCGCGCGTCGAGGAGCTGGACCATCTCGTGCCGCTGGTACACGATCCAGAGAGTGCCGAGCACGGCGAGCCCGAGGACAGCGGCCAGCGCGGTCCGGTGCTGGCGCACCACGAGCCAGGGCAGCCCGCGCAGCAGACGGCGCCGGGGCCGGAGCCCGGTGGGGGTCTCGGTCAGGGTGGGGGTGCTCATGCGGCCTGGGTCCCTTCGGCGTCGACGCGGGCGCCCTGGGTGTAGAGCGAGGGTGCGTCCGGTGAGCGGAGATGGGCGAGCAGGACCTCTTCCAGCGAGGGCTCGGCACTCTCCCAGTCGGTGGGCAGCGGGCCCTTCGGCCGGATCATCGCCTGGAACTGCCGTCCCTGCACGCGGCTTTCGACCACGGTGTGCCGGTCGAGTCCGGACGGCAGGGAGCCGTCCCGGGTCACGCCCGTCACCAGGGTGTGGGCCGGTACGAGCGCGTCGGCGTCCCCGGCCATCCGGATCCGGCCCTCCGCGACGACCAGGAGGTAGTCGCACATGTCCTCCAGCTCGGTCAGCATGTGGGAGGACATCACCACCGTGGTCCCGCGCTCGACGGCCTCCGCCATCAGCAGCGTGCTCATCTCGTCGCGGGCCAGCGGGTCGAGATCCGACATCGGCTCGTCGAGGAGCAGCAGGTCGGGGCGCTTGCCGAAGGCGAGCGCGAACGCGACGCGGGTGCGCTGGCCGCCGGAGAGCGTGCCGATCCGCGCGTGCGTCGGCACGTTGCCGGAGCGCACGATCCGCTCCGCCGCCGCCGCGTCCCAGCCGGGGTTGAGCTCGGCGCCCATCCGCAGGGTGTCGGCCACGGTGAACCGCTTGAACAGCGGCTTGTCCTGGCCGAGGAAGGCGAACCTCGGCATCACCGCGGGGTCGTCCACGGGGATGCCGAAGATCCGCAACTCGCCCGTGGTCGGCTGCACCTGACGTGTCGCCAGGCCCAGCAGGGTGCTCTTTCCGGCGCCGTTCGGTCCGACCAGTCCGCAGATACGTCCGGCAGGGATGCGGAAGGAGCAGTCGCGCAGCGCCCAGCCGCGGAGATAGCGCTTGCTCAGGCCGCGGGCTTCCAGGGCCCAGCTGCCCGAAGCCCCGCTCGGGGTACTCGTGTCTGCCACGCGCCTCGCCTCGATTCCATTAGTCAATTAATGGAATCATGGTGTCCTGAGGGAATGCCTGTCAAGCGCGCGCCGGCGCACGCACAGGTGGAGCGGGCGGGGAAAGGGGCGGTGTCAGCCGCGCAGGTACGTCAGGACCGCCAGCACCCGGCGGTTCGTGTCGTCGGAGACGGAGAGGCCGAGCTTGGTGAGGATCGAGCCGAAGTGCTTGCTGACCGTGCCCTCACCCACCGAGAGGGCTGCGGCGACGGCCGCGTTGGACCGGCCCTCCGCCATCAGGGCCAGCACCTCCTGCTCGCGGGCCGTCAGCCGGGCCAGCGGGTCGGCGGGACCTTCCAGCCGGGCCAGGCCCAGCGTCATGGAGAGCGCTACCAGCCACTGCTGCGCCCCGACGTGCAGGTCCCGCTCGATCCTCCGCCGCTCCGCCTCGAAGGCGTCGACCAGCCGCATCCGGGACCGGTCCAGCTCCTGGAGGCGGGAATCGGCCCCGGACTCAGGTGCGGAGAGGAGCCGCCGGGTCAGCACGGCGCGCCCGGCGGCCAGCGCGCCCAGCGGGTACGCCAGCACCGGCAGCAGCACCACGCCGGCCGCCAGCACGGCGAACGCCTCCGGGTAGGAGTCGGAGATCCGGAGCTGGAGGACCTTCGCCTCCCCGTCACCGCCCGCCGCCATCACGGCCGGGGTGGCCATCAGGCCGCCGCAGACCAGGAGCATCGCCCCGACGGTCAGGGCCTCCAGCGGGCACAGGGCCGTAGCGAAAAGGAGCGCGTACCCCAACTCCCGCCAGGGGCAATGCTCCTGGATGCGGGTGCGCAGCCATGCGGCGGGCCCCGTGCCGGGCGGTTCGCGGTGCGGGTTCGCGAGCGGCGCGCCGTCGACCAGCCGCAGCCTGCGCCGCTCCAGCGAGGCCAGCGGTATGCCGGACAGGACCAGGACGAGCAGCAGCGGCAGGCCGACCAGGACCACCGCGAGCGCGCTGTCCGCGACGGCCAGCAGCACCAGCGTGAGCAGGGTGGCGGCGCCCAGCGGCACGCTGGTCAGCAGATAGAGCGCGGCGCGCCATGGCCGGCCGCTGAGCACGTAGTCACGTCGCCGCTGCCGCCCCCGGGCCGAGCGGCGGCACCCGTGCCGGGCTGTGGCTGATCCTCTCCATGGCCCTCCTCTGCACGGGGATCGCCCTGGCCAGCACGCTGGTGACGGCCACCTCCGACCGGGTCCGCGACCTCGCCGTGCTCCGCCTCGCCGGGGCCACCGGGCCGCAGGTGCTGCGGCTCGTCGGGGTGGAGGCCGTGGTCGTGGTGACCGTCGGGGCGGTGACCGGAGCGGGGGTCGCCGCCGTGAACCTGGCGGGCGTGTGGGGCGCGCTGCAGTTGCTGGGTGTCCGGTCGGGGGCCGTCGTGCCGTGGGGGACGACCGGAGCCGTCGTCGCGGTCGCGGCCGTCGTGGCGGCCGTGTCCGCCGTCGTGCCCGCCGCGCTCGCCCTGCGCACCCGGCCGGTCGAACTGGCGGGGATGCGCGAGTAGTTATCCCTGCGGAGAGGGCGCGCAGCCCAGCACCATCGCCACCGCCGCGTCCAGGCGGCAGCGTTCAGGCGCCGTCAGGAACGGGCTCTCCCCCTGGCGGGCCCGGGCGCGGGCCAGGTCGGCGGCGTCGGTGCCGCCGTCGTCGGCCAGCTCCGCGAGGAGCGCCGCCAGCAGCGCACGGGCCGCGGCCTCCGGCGCCGGGAACCCCGGGTCGAGCGCCGCCCGGGCCAGGGTCAGCGCCGACATCGCCCGGTCCAGGCCGGGCGGGCCCTCGCCTGCGGTGGACCAGTCGATCACCACCGGGCCCCCGTCCGTCAGCATCACGTTCTCCGGGTGCAGGTCGAGGTGGAGGACGCAGTCGTGCGGATCGGCCGAGACGCGGGGCGGGATCGCATGCAGTTCGCGCAGCAGCCGGGCCAGCAGCGCGCCCCCCTCGGCGGTGCTCAGGGCCCCCGCCAGCAGGGCCTCGGACATGGTCGGGCCGGTCAGACGCTGGAGCACCAGATCCGTGGGGCGGGCCCCGTCGGCGGGCGGGCCGATGCGCGGCACCGGGTACCCGAAGGCGCGGACGTACGACATCAGGGCCAGCTCCTCCGTGGTGTCGGAGCGGTCGCGGTAGCGGCGAAGGACCCAGGAGCCGTCGAGTTCGTACACGTCGGCGGTGCGTCCCGAGCCCAGGAGTTGCCCTGTGTGCATGGGGCCGAACCTACCCGGGCGTACCGGCGAAGGGGAGAGGCCCGGCGGCTTCGAGCGCCTCCGCGCGGGGAGGGCTCGCTCAGGCTCCATGACGTGGTGCGCCCGTTCCCCCAGGCCCCCCATAACGCGGGAGGAGGGGGTGAACGGGATCTCCTGTGCCCGGTCCGCGCGCGGCTACGGTGTCGGCAATTCCCTGGTCCGGACCAACCCCCCGCCGGGCCGGGACACCCCCCTGGAACAAGGAGAGTTACGTGGAGAACACCAAGCTCCGCAGACGTGTGCTCGCCACCGCAACCGCCACGGTGGCCGTGGGTGCGCTCGCCCTCGCGGGACTGACCGGAGTGGCATCCGCCGGCCCGCCGACGGCCACCACCCCCGCCGTCTCCGCCGACAGTCTCTCGCCCGGCCTGCTGGCCGCCATGGAACGCGACCTCGGGCTCGACGCGGACGCGGCCAAGTCCCGGATAGCGGCCGAGTACCGCGCCGCCGCCGTCGCCGCGGGCCTGGAGAAGTCCCTCGGCACCAGCTTCGCCGGGGCCCGGGTCAGCGGGAACAAGGCGGACCTCACCGTCTCCACGACCGACGCCTCCGAGGCCGCCCTCATCACGAAGGCGGGCGCCAGGGCCGAGATCGTCGGCCACAGCCTGGACCGCCTCGAAGCGGTCAAGGACGCCCTCGACAAAGCGGCGCTGAGCAAGGCCCCGAAGAACGTGCCCGTCTGGTACGTCGACGTCGAGGCCAACCGGGTCGTCGTGAACGCCGCGAGCACCTCGGCAGCCGAGGCGTTCGTCAAGGCCGCCGGGGCCGGCGACAAGCTGGTCACCGTCGCCCGCTCCACCGAGCAGCCCCGCGCCCTCGCGGACATCCGTGGCGGGGACGCCTACTACATGGGTGGTGGCGGCCGCTGTTCCGTCGGCTTCTCCGTGACGCGCGGCGGCACCCAGAACGGCTTCGTCACCGCCGGCCACTGCGGCCGGGCCGGCACCACCACCAACGGCGTCAACCAGCAGGCCCAGGGCACCTTCCAGGGCTCGACCTTCCCCGGCCGTGACTACGCCTGGGTGGCCACCAACGCCAACTGGGTACCGAAGCCCCTGGTCAACGGCTACGGCCGCGGCGACGTGACCGTCAGCGGCTCCACCCCGTCCGTCGTCGGCGCCTCGGTCTGCCGCTCCGGTTCCACCACCGGCTGGCACTGCGGCACGGTCCAGCAGCTCAACACCAGCGTCACCTACCCGGAGGGCACCATCTCCGGCGTGACCCGCACCAGCGTCTGCGCCGAACCGGGCGACTCCGGCGGCTCGTACATCTCCGGCAGCCAGGCGCAGGGCGTCACCTCCGGCGGCTCCGGCAACTGCCGTACCGGCGGTACGACGTACTTCCAGCCGCTCCTCCCCGCCCTGCAGGCGTACGGGCTGACCCTCGTCACCAGCGGCGGCGGCAACCCGACCACCCCGCCCACCACCCCGCCGCCCACCGACCAGCCGGGCGGCACCTGGGCAGCGGGCACGACCTACGCCGTCGGCGCCACCGTGACGTACGGCGGAGCGACCTACCGCTGCCTCCAGGGACACACGGCCCAGGCCGGCTGGACCCCGGCGGCCGTCCCGGCCCTCTGGCAGCGCGTCTGACCGCCGCCCCGACCGTCCGTGGCCCGCGGGCTCTGTCCCGCGGGCCACGTCCCACCGGCCACCGGCGTCACCGAACGGCCCGAAGAACCTCCTGAACCTCTCCGCCTCCCCGCACCGAGGACTCCGAGGAATCTGTCATGACCCCACAAATGGACAACACAACCCCCCATGAAGCGGATCTGCCTGACGGGGCGTCCGCCGATCCGCGGCGCATCAGCCGCAAAGGTCTCCTGAAGGCCGCGATCGTCGTGAGCGCGGCTCCTCTGCTCGCCGGAGGAGGCGTCGCACTCGCCCGGGACGCCGCGTCGTCGGGCGAGGGCGCTCTCCTGGCCCCCACCCCGCAGTGCGACGACGGCGACGACACGACACCGCCGCAGATGGAGGGCCCGTACTTCAAGCCCAACTCCCCGCGACGCACCAGCCTGGTGACGCCGAGCACCCCGGGCGTACCGCTCACCGTGAGCGGCTATGTCTTCGGCCGGGCCTGCCGGCCCATACCCGGGGCGCTGCTCGACTTCTGGCAGGCCGACACCAACGGGTCGTACGACATGGCCCAGTACGCCTTCCGGGGGCATCAGTTCAGCGGCGCCGACGGGGCGTTCAGCCTCACCACGATCGTGCCGGGCCTCTACCCGGGGCGTACCCGCCACATCCATGTGAAGGCGCAGGCGCCCGGCGGCCGCATCCTCACCACGCAGCTCTACTTCCCGGGGGAGCCGCGCAACAACACCGACGCCCTGTTCGACCCGGAGCTGCTGATGAACGTCCGCAGCGTCGGCAACGGGCGCCAGGGCACCTTCGACTTCGTGCTGGACGTCGCCCAGACGCCCGGTCCGAGCGATCCGCCCACCGATCCGCCGGGTGGCACCTGGACACCCGGTACCAACTACCGCGCGGGAGACCGCGTCACCTACGGCGGGGTCGCCTACCGCTGCCGGCAGGCACACCGGTCCATGACGGGCTGGGAGCCGCCGAACGTCCCCGCGCTGTGGGAACGCGGGTAGACGCAGCAGCAGCGCGGGCGCACCACCGCCCCGCGCCCCGTTCACGCCGTCCGGCGCGTGAACGGGGCGCTTCCGCTTGGTCTCCACTGTTCACTTCGCCTCGGAGTACCGCTCCACGACCGCTGTGGTGAACGGGAACCGCACCGGGGTCTCCCCGAAGGCGATCCGACCGGCCAGCTCACCGGCCGCCCGGATGGCCTCGGTCACGGCGTCGGTCTCCCCGGCCGGGCAGTGCACGATCACCTCGTCGTGCTGGAAGAAGACCAGCTCGGCGCGGAGCCCCTGTTCGTGGAGGGTGCGGCGCAGCCCGGCCAGGAGGAGCAGCGCCCAGTCGGCGGCACTGCCCTGGACCACGAAGTTCCGGGTGAAGCGGCCCCGGGCCCGGGCCAGGCCGCCGTCGGAGACGGCCTCGCCGCCCTCCTGGGGGATGCCCGCCTCCTCGTCCTGGCCCGCCAGTGCGACCGGCGGGCTGGTGCGGCCCAGCCAGGTCCGCACCGTGCGCCCCTCCTCGCCCGCCCGCGCCGCGTCGTCGACATAGGCGACGGCGCGCGGGAATCGGCGGCGCAGGGCGGCCAGGTTCTTCAGCCCGTCGCCGGACGTCTGGCCGTAGACCGCGCCGAGCAGCGCCAGCTTGGCGTGCTCGCGGTCGCCGTGGAACGCCCGGTCGGAGAGGGCCTTGTAGAGGTCGCCGTCATGACCGGCCACCTCCATCAGGCCCCGGTCGCGGGAGATCGCGGCCAGCACCCGCGGCTCCATCTGGTCGGCGTCCGCGACGACCAGGCGCCAGCCCTCGTCGGCGACGACGGCCTGCCGGATGACCTTGGGGATCTGGAGGGCCCCGCCGCCGTTGGTCGTCCAGCGGCCGCTGACCGTGCCGCCCGGCTGGTACTCCGGGCGGAAACGGCCCTCGCGCACCCAGTCCTGGAGCCAGCTCCAGCCGTGCGCGGTCCAGATCCGGTACAGCTTCTTGTACGCGATCAGTGGCTCGACCGCCGGGTGGTCCAGCTCCGCGAGCTCCCACCGCCGGGTCGACTTCAGGGCGATCCCGGCCTGCGCGAACGCCTTCACCACGTCGGCGGGCAGGTCGGGGCGGACCCTCCTGCCGAAGGCCGCCGACACCTCGTCCGCCAGCTCGGCGAGCCTGCGGGGCTCGCCCCCGCCCGCGTACCGCCCGCCCAGCAGCCCGTGCAGCACCTCCCGGTGCACATCGGCCCGCCAGGGCAGCCCCGACCGGTGCATCTCGGCCGCGACGAGCATGCCCGCCGACTCCGAGGCGGTCAGCAGCCGCATCCGGTCCGGGTGCTCGGCCGAGTCGTGGCGGCGTATCTGGTCCGCGTAGACGCGCAGCAGCCCCTCGAAGGGGACCCCGGGGCCGGAGGGCGGCTCGAACAGGGAGGACTGGGCGCCCGGCTCGGCGGAGCGGGCGGGCGGGTCCGGGGGCACGGGCGCGTTCTCCAGCCGGGCCAGCGCGGCGGCCGCGGACCGGGGCTCACCGAGCCGCCCCGCGTGCCCGAGCAGCAGGAGCTCGGCGCACTCGATGTCGTAGCACCGCTCGACGCGGACCCCGGCGGCGAGCAGCCGGGGGTAGAGCTCGGCGGTGGACCGCCACACCCAGCGGGCCACCTCGGGCCGGGAGCGGACGGCCTCGACGAGATCGGGCTCGGCCAGGACCGGTCCGGCGGGTGTGCCGTCCCCCGTGAGCGGCGTGAGCAGCGCCCCGCCCCCGTCGGCCGCCGCCACCGCCCACCGTCCGGTCATGGTGCGAGTCTGACACCCCCCACTGACACCACCCCGGAACCGGGGCCCGCCGCCCGCGCCCGGGCAGGCACCGCGGTGGCCCGCCTACCCTGGTCGGATGGAACCGGTGATCGACCAGGCATGCGCGGCGGCGCTGTACGCGGAGGGCGACGCGGCCCTGGACACCGGGGCCTCCCTGCTCGCCGCCGCCCCCGACGCGGACGACGCGCTGCACCGGCGCGGCGAGGAGTTCGTGACCCGGGCCTGGGGGAGGGGCTGGCACCCCGCCGACCTCGTCCGGTTCGTCCGGCTGGAGCTCGACGAGCGGCGGGCGGTGCTGGCGGCCGCGCTGATCGCCGCCGAGACCGCCCGGTACACGGAGCTGCCGCCCCGCTGGCGCGCCCAGCTCGCCGAACTGCCCGGGCCCGGCGCCGCCCCGCGCAACAAGCCGGACCGCTTCGGTTACGCCTCCGACCTTCTTGAGCTGTACCGGCTGCTGCTGCGGCTCCCGGCGATCGAGCCGGTCGGCCCGGCGCCCGGCACCGCCGCCGACCACCTCCACCGGCCGCCCGCCCCCGACGAGCCCCGCATGCTCACCCGGATCCGGGCGCTGCTGGCGAAGGCGGAGGCGACCGGCTTCCCGGAGGAGGCCGAGGCGCTGACCAGCAAGGCACAGGAGCTGATGGCCCGGCACAGTGTCGACGAGGCCCTGATCGCCGCCCGGACGCAGAGCACCGAGACCCCCGGAGCCTGCCGGATCGGGGTGGAGCCGCCGTACGAGAGCGCGAAGGCGATCCTGCTCGACGCCGTCGCCTCCGCCAACCGCTGCCAGGCCGTGTGGAACGGCGACCTCGGCTTCAGCACGGTCGTCGGCTTCGAGCCGGACCTGGACGCCGTCGAGCTGCTCTTCACCTCGCTGCTCGTCCAGGGCACGGCCGCGATGACGCGGGCGGAGGCCGGGCAGCGGGCCTCGGGCCGTAAGCGGACCAAAACCTTCCGGCAGTCGTTCCTGATGGCGTACGCGCAGCGGCTGGGCTCCCGGCTGACCGAAACCGCCGAACGGGCCACGGCGACCGCGGCCGACACCGGGACCGACGCCGGCACGGGCGCCGGCCCGCGCGGCCTGCTCCCCGTCCTCGCCGCCCGGGACGTCGCCGTCACCGAGGCCGCCGAGCGGATGTTCCCCCGGACCACCACCACCCGGGTCCGCGGCGCCACCGACCTGGACGGCTGGAACCACGGCACCGAGGCCGCCGACCGGGCCCGCATGGGAAGCTCCCGAAAAGACTCCCGCGACGGTTCACGTGACGGCGAAATCATGGCGTAAGCCCGGCTTGTCCCTGTGGGGGGCTAGGCTCGGCCCATGAGCTGGCTCCGGGCGCTGAAGGAGACCGCCCGCTCGGGGCTGGAGATCGAGCGGAAGAGACTCGAACCGCTCATCGCCTTCCGCGGCGCGGCCGGGCTCGCCCTCGTCGTCGGTACGAGCCTCGTCCTCTTCGGACCCGAGATCGCGGCGAGCT
The DNA here is from genome assembly GCF_040613515.1 of Streptomyces sp. NPDC006261. Lineage (NCBI taxonomy): Bacteria > Bacillati > Actinomycetota > Actinomycetes > Kitasatosporales > Streptomycetaceae > Streptomyces > Streptomyces sp. NPDC006261. The sequence goes on along the minus strand of NZ_JBEXSI010000014.1, from coordinate 80,496 downwards.
CGGCGTTCGGCGCTTTCCAGGCCGCCATCGCCACCTTCCAGCGCAGCTGGCGTCCGCGCCCCGTGCTCGCCCTCGTCTCCGGCGCCAGCCTCGCCCTGTCGACGTTCCTCGGCTATGTCACCGCCTCGCACCCCGTGCTGTTCCTCTGCCTGCTCGGCGGCTGGACGTTCCTCGCCGGTCTGGCCTGGGCGGCGGGCCCGACGGGCGGCATCATCGCCTCGTCCAACGTGGCGATCATGCTCGTGACGATCACCCTGCCCAGCTCCGTCGCGGACGCCGCCGCCCACGCCGGGATGATCCTGGTCGGCGGGGTGGTCCAGGCGGCCCTGATCGTCCTGTTCCCGGTCCGGAGATGGGGTGCCCAGCGGGACGCGCTCGCCGACGCGCTGGCGGCCGAGGCCGACTACGCCCGCAGGCTGCGCCACGACCCGGTCGCCCCCTTCGACCCGCTGCCCCTGATGACCGCCCGCAGCGCCGCCGCCGTCACCCCGCGCCAGGCCCGCCGCCGCCCCGCCGAGCTCCACGGCGCCCGGGGCATCGCGGAGCGGCTGCGCCCCGTCCTCGCCTCGCTGGCGGATCCGGCGATGGGCGTGCCCGCCGACGGCCTGGAGCGGGCCTGGGTGAACGAACTGCTCGGCGCCGCCGGGTCCGTGCTCGACGCCGCCGCGCGGGCCGTGCGGTACGGGGAGCCCGTCCACCTCTCCGCCACCGACCTGGGCGTCCTCAAGACCCCCGACAACGACGTGATCCTCGTCGGCCCCGCCCTTCGCGCCGCCGACCGGCTCGCCGCCCTGCTGGACGACGTCCTGGAGATCGCGGAGGGCACCGGCACCGACAGCGGGCTGCCCGAGAACCTCGCCCCGGACACCCGGCACCGCCCGACCCTGCTGCGACTGGTGCCGGTCGTGCTGAAGGCGATGCGCCGGGAGCTGCACCCGGGCTCCCCGATCCTGCGCCACGCGATCCGGGTCGCGGTGGTCGCCGTGGTGGGGTACTTCGTGGGCGCCGCCCTGCCGCTCGGGCACGGCTACTGGGCGCCGATGACCGCCGTCATGGTGATGCGCCCGGAGTTCTCGCAGACGTACGGCCGCTCCGTCGCCCGCTTCTGCGGCACCCTGGTCGGCATCGGGCTCGCCACCGCCATCGTCCAGACCGCCCACCCCGACGCCCGGCTCTCCGCGCTCCTGGCGGTGGTCTGCGCCGGGCTGATGTACCTGCTGATGCGGACCGGGTACGCCGTCGGCCAGGTCTGCGTCTCCGCCTACGTGGTCTTCCTGCTCGGCATGGCGGGCGACGACTGGTCCCAGACCGTCACCGAACGCATCGTGCTCACGCTGGTCGGCGGGCTCCTCGCGATGATCTCGTACGCGCTCTACCCGGCCTGGGAGACCCCGCGGCTGCGCAACCGGCTGGCCGAGTGGCTGGTGGCGGACGGGCGGTACGCGGCGACGGTGGTCGACCGGTACGCGGACCCGGCCCACCGTGACCTGGAGGAGGTGCGGGACGCCCTGATCGCGACCCGGGAGGCCAGGGTCGCCTGGCAGGAGGCGCTGGCGACCGCCCAGCACGAACCCGTACGCCACCGGGGCATCTCCCGCGCCGCCGCCACCGACGCCCAGCACGCCCTGGCCCAGCTCGGCCGGTCCGCGATGGTGCTGGAGGCCCACCTTCCGGCCCGGTCGGCGGACCCGGTGCCGGGCGCCGCCCAGCTGGCCGAGGCGTTGCGCCGGGCCACGGAGAAGGGCGCCAAGGCGGTACGGGAGCGGCGGCTGCCCGACTGGCAGCCGGTGGTGGACGCGGTGGCCCACTGGGACATGCCGACGCCGGCCGAGGACGGTACGACGCCGGTCGGCGACCCGGTGGTGCGCCGGGGCGCTGCGCTGCTCCTGGAGGCGCTGGAGGAGTTCACCCGCGCCCTGGACGAGCGTGGCGGCTCCACCCGGGTGAGCAGCACGCTCGCGGAGAGCTGAGAGAAGGGCTGAGACGCCCGGGCCTCAGGAAGCCGGCGGCACCTCGGGAAGCTCCGGCAGCTCGGGCAGGGACGGCAGGTCGGAAGGAAGCGACGGCAGATCCGGCACCGTGCCCGGCTCGGCCTTGGAGAGGGTGTCCTTGATCCCGCCGTCCCAGGAGACGACCAGCTTCCGCCCGTCGTTGGACTCGATCGCGCCCATCGTGCGGCCGGTGGACCCGTCGGTGCACTTCAGCGCGAGCATCACCTCGCCCATGTCCTTCACATCGCCCTGGCAGACGGCCCGGTCGGCGACGAGGGCGACCTTGCCCGCGGTGACGGAGACGGTGACGCTCCTGCCGTCCGTCAGCCCCACCCAGGTGCCCTCCAGCGACGCGGCGTCCGCACCGGCGCCCCCCGGCCCCTGGCCGTCGCCGGGCGTCGCGCCCGACCCGGCGTCGGGGCCGGAACCCTTGCCCGCGTCGTCGTCACTGCCGCATGCGGTCAGCGCCAGTGAGGCGGCCAGAGCGGCGACCACGACACCTCCGGTGCGTACGAACCTGGTCACGTGGAGTTCCCCCTTGCTGTTCTTCGGTCGAAAGACCGCGTCACGTTACCAAGGTCCGTACCGTCAACTCCGTTAAGAGGGAGCGAAATAGGCGTGCCGTTCGTCTCTCCTCCAGGGGTTGCTCCAGGAAGGAATGCCTGTAATCAAAGCAACACCCGGCGTGCACGTGCATCTGCTCATGCATCAGCATATGAACAGAGCTATGATCCGATCTAGTTGACACTTGCACTTTGCAACTCGGGGAGCGTCCTGTGCACCACGTGTACAACGGCATGGCGGCCACAGAGCTTCGCGGAGTCGTCTGGCAGAAGAGCAGACACAGCAACTCCCAGGGATCCTGCGTGGAGTTCGCGAAACTGCCCGGCGGGGATGTGGCGATGCGGAACTCGCGCCATCCCGACGGACCCGCGCTCGTCTATACGCCGGCCGAGATCGAGGCACTGCTGCTCGGCGTCAAGGACGGCGAGTTCGACCACCTGGCGGCCGGAGGTCACCGGGCGGCCGGAGGTCCCCCGACGACCGAAGGCCACCTGGCGGCCGGAGGCTGACTCCGGCGGCCAGGTGGCCGGGTGATTCCTGGCAGGGGGCCGACGTGGCGGCCCCTCACTGTCCGTTCTTCGCGCAGTCCGAGAGCCGGAACAGCGCCCAGACCACCTTGCCGTACACCCGAGCTGACGGCGGCTCACCGGCCGGCGCGGGGGAGGGGTGCCAGCCCCAGCTGTCACTGACGCACTCCACCAGGAACAGACCGCGGCCCGACTCGGCGGAGTCCGCCGCCTCGCCCGCCACCGGGCTCTCCCGGCTGGGATCGCGCACCGCGCAGACCAGCCGTGAGCTCCACCGCATCAGATGCAGCCGCACCGGCGGGTCCTGGAACTCCCGGGGCGGGTCGCTCGGCAGGGCGTGGCGCAGGGCGTTGGTGACGAGCTCGGACACCACCAGGGCGACATCGTCGAAACGGTCGCCCAGCTCCCACCGTTCCAGGGTGGACCTGGTGAACTGCCGTGCTCCGCCGACCGCTTCGTAGCGGGCGGGCAGGGCGCAGGAGGCCGAGCCGGCAACCCCTGAGGGGTCGGTCGGGGGAAGCCCCTGCCGTAACGGCTCGAGCATCGTCGATCCATTCGTCCCCATACGAGGCACTCCCGGGATTCGCGGCTGTAGCGGCACTGCCTGTAAGCGGTACTGCGGGGGGTACAGCGGCACAACACGAGCACGCAGGTGCGCAGGGGTCATGCTTCCCAATGCGCAGAGCAGATGCAAGGGCAGATGCACGTGCACGCGCCGGACCTGCCCGGTACCGTGGTGATTCCGGGGTATTTCTTCCGTCGGGCAGTTTTGGAGCTTTCGGGACGTCTTCCCATTTCCGTAATCGAATGAGTACGGGCTGAAGCGTTTTGGTGGCAGAATCCTGGCTCCGGGGTCGAGGGTTGTGGGGGCGCCCCGAGTGCCGGGTAGGCGATGGGGAGGGCTGGACCAGTGTCGGCAGGCGAGTCGAGTGGATCGGTGGTGCGGCGCATCCTGCTGGGCTCTCAGCTCAGAAGGCTGCGGGAGTCGCGCGGTATCACCCGTGAGGCGGCCGGCTACTCCATCCGGGCCTCCGAATCGAAGATCAGCCGCATGGAGTTGGGACGGGTGAGCTTCAAGGCCAGGGATGTCGAGGATCTGCTCACGCTCTACGGTGTCGCGGATGCCGCGGAGCGCGACGCGCTCCTCGGGCTGGCGCGCGAGGCCAATGTGGCGGGCTGGTGGCACAGTTACGGCAATGCGCTGCCCGGCTGGTTCCAGACGTATGTGGGACTGGAGGGAGCGGCATCCCTCATCCGTATCTATGAAGTCCAGTTCGTGCACGGCCTGTTGCAGACCGAGGCCTATGCCCATGCCGTCGTCGCCCGCGGAATGCGCGGCGCGTCGGCCACCGACATCGAACGCCGGGTCGCCCTGCGCCTGGAGCGCCAGAAGGTACTCGTCTCCGAACGGGCCCCGGCCTTCCACGCCGTCCTGGACGAAGCCGCGCTGCGCCGTCCGTACGGCGAACGCGAGGTGATGCGCGCCCAATTGCGGCACCTGATCGACATGTCGGAGCAGCCGAACATCACGCTCCAGGTGATGCCCTTCAGTTACGGAGGGCATGCGGGCGAGAGCGGCTCGTTCACGATGCTCCGATTCCCGGAATCCGATCTGTCGGACATTGTCTATTTGGAGCAGCTGACAAGTGCGCTCTATCTGGACAAGGCCGAGGAGGTCGCGCAGTACGAAAAGGCCATGGGGTGCCTGTGCAAGGACAGTCCCGGTCCTGAGGAGAGCCGGGATCTCCTGCGAGGACTCCTCCAACTCATGTGATGTGTCGTTATCATGACGTCACATCAGGAGTCTGCGAACGCCTGCAGTAAGGGATTGCATGTCCTTCTTCCATGAACTGGCCCACCAGTACATCGACGGCGAGTGGCGCACGGGGAGCGGCTCCTGGGACATCATCGATTTCAATCCCTACAACGGTGAGAAACTCGCCGCCATCACCGTGGCGACCGCACTGGAGGTCGACCAGGCCTACCGGGCGGCCGAGCGGGCGCAGCAGGAGTGGGCCGCCACCAACCCGTACGAGCGGCGGGCCGTTCTGGAGCGCGCCCTGCGCATCACCGGGGAGCGCGCCGCGGAGATCGCCGACGCGATCACCGACGAGCTGGGCGGCACCCGGCTGCGCGCCGAGTACGAGGTGCGTGGCGCGACGGAGGTCCTGCGCGAGGCGGTCCGCCAGTCGCTGCGGCCCACGGGCCGCCTGCTGCCCGCGGTCTCCGACGGCCGGGAGAACCGCCTGTACCGGCTCCCCGTCGGCGTCGTAGGTGTGATCAGCGCCTTCAACTTCCCCTTCCTGGTGGGGATGAAGTCGGTCGCGCCCGCGCTCGCACTCGGTAACGCGGTCGTCGTGAAGCCCCACCAGAGCGCCCCTGTCGTGGGCGGCGGACTGATCGCGAGGATATTCGAGGACGCCGGACTGCCGGCCGGGCTGCTCAACGTCCTGATCACCGACAGCGCCGAAATCGGTGACGCGTTCATCGAGCACCCCGTGCCCAAGGTGATCTCGTTCAGCGGCTCCGACCGGGTCGGCCGCCACATAGCCGCGACGGCGGCCGGGTTCTTCAAGCGGACGATCCTCGAACTCAGCGGCAACAGCGCCCTGGTGGTGCTGGAGGACGCCGACATCGACTACGCGGTCCGGGCGGCGGTCTTCAGCCGCTTCCTCTATCAGGGCCAGGTCAGCATGGCGGCCAACCGCATCCTGGTGGACCGTTCGGTGGCCGCCGAGTTCACCGAGCGCTTCACCGCCGAGGTGGCCGCCCTGAAGTCCGGCGACCCGAGGGACCCGGAGACCCGGATCGGCCCGGTCGTCAACGCCTTCCAGGCCGACGCCCTGACCGCCCTGGTCGACCGCGCGGTCGCGGACGGCGCGACAGCGCTCGTACGGGGCCGGACCCGAGGCAACGTCGTGGAGCCGACCGTCCTGACCGGCCTCCCCGACGACTCCCCGCTGCTCGCGCGGGAGATCCTCGGCCCGGTGGCCCTGCTGATGACGTTCGACGGCGAGGACGACGCCGTGACGATCGTCAACGACAGCCCCTACGGACTCAGCGGCGCCGTGCACACGGGCGACGCGGAGCGCGGGGTGCGGTTCGCCCAGCGGGTCGTCAGCGGTATGTTCCACGTCAACGACTCCACCGTCCAGGACGACCCGCTGGTGGCGTTCGGCGGCGAGAAGACGTCCGGCGTGGGGCGGCTGAACGGCGAGGCGGTCGTGGAAGCCTTCACGACGCAGAAGTGGATGTCGATCCAGCACGGACGCTCGGTCTTTCCGTTCTGATCGGCCGTCACAAGAGCTCAGCGGCAGCTCGGTTGCCGGGGCCGCGGAACGTCGTACGGTGCGCGCTCGCGAGGCGCTCTGCGCCGCCTGGAAGTGCCGCCGCAGGTTCGGCGGTGCCGGCCGTAGCCGTACGGGCTACCCTAGTCAAAGTTGAATAGGAAATCCGGGAGCACAGGGCCCCGGGCAGGGATGGATGGGTGTCATGTCCGCGATCCGGCTGCTGGTCCTCGGCGCTGTGCGCATGCACGGCCGGGCGCACGGCTATCAGGTCCGCAACGACCTGGAGTACTGGGGCGCGCACGAGTGGTCCAACGCCAAGCCCGGGTCGATCTACCACGCCCTGAAGCAGATGGCGAAGCAGGGGCTGCTCCTCGCCCATGAGACGGCCCCCTCCACGGCCGGCGGCCCGCCGCGTACCGAGTACGAGGTCACGGAGGAAGGGCTCGCCGAGTACCGCACCCTGCTGCGCGACGCCATCCGCTCCTACGACCAGAGCCTCGACGTCCTCTCGGCGGCGATCGGGTTCATCGTCGACCTGCCCCGCGGGGAGGCGGTGGCGCTGCTCAAGGAGCGGGTGGAGGGCATGAAGGAGTGGCGGGACTCGGTCACCGAGTACTACACGCCCGGGGACGGCCCCGCATCCCTCGGTCACATCGGCGAGATCATGAACCTGTGGGTGCATTCGGCCGACACGGGTGCGGAGTGGACCCGAGGCCTGATCGCGCGGATCGAGAGCGGCGCGTACACCTTCGCGGGAGAGGGTGACCCGTTCGTCGGCGTGCTCGCCGACGGCGAGGAGAACCCGTACGCGACGGGTGTCCCCGACCCGGGCGACAACGACTAATCAAGTTTGACGAATGAGTCGGTCCGGGTTACCTTCGAGCTACTAGTCAAGTTTGACTATAGGTCGCGGTGTGAAGCCGCGGAAGGGTGGCGGGGTACGTGACCGACGCGATCGTCCTGGACGGCGTGCACAAGAGGTACGGGGAGAAACGCGCCCTCGACGGGCTGGACCTCACGGTCGGAGCCGGTACCGTCCACGCGGTGCTCGGCCCCAACGGGGCGGGTAAGACCACCGCCGTACGGATCATGTCGACCCTGCTGCGCCCCGACGCGGGCCGGGTCACCGTGGCCGGGCTCGACGTCCGCGACCAGGCGTCCGGCGTACGGCGCAGGATCGGGCTGCTCGGGCAGCACGCGGCGGTGGACGAGCAGCTCGGCGGCCGGCAGAACCTGGAGATGTTCGGGCGGCTGTACCACCTGGGCGCACGCCGGGCGGGCAGCCGGGCCGGCGAACTCCTGGAGCGGTTCGGGCTCGCGGACACCGGGCGCAAGGCGGTCAAGCAGTACAGCGGCGGGATGCGCAGGCGGCTCGACCTGGCCGCCTCGCTGATCACCGAACCGGCCGTGCTCTTCCTGGACGAGCCCACGACCGGCCTGGACCCGCGCGGCCGGGCCGAGGTCTGGGACGCGGTCCGGTCCCTGGTCGGCGGCGGCACCACCGTCCTGCTGACCACGCAGTATCTGGAGGAGGCGGACCAGCTGGCCGACCGGATCTCCCTGATCGACGAGGGCAGGGTCGCCGCCGAGGGCTCGTCCGACCAGCTCAAGGCGCTCGTCGGCGGCGACCGGATCGACGTCGTCCTGCGCGACGCGGCCCGGCTGGCGGAGGCGGCCGCGCTGCTGGGCCCGGCGGGCCGGGCGGGCCGGGCGGACCGGGCGGACCCGGCGGACCGGGCGGACCCGGTGCTCACCCCGACGGTCGACCAGGACCGCCGGCTGGTCAGCGCCCCCGCCCCCGACCGGATGGCGGCCCTGACGGGGGCGGTACGGGCGCTGCAGGAGGCGGGCATCGAGGCGGAGGACATCGCGGTGCGCCGCCCGACGCTGGACGAGGTGTTCCTGTCCCTGACCGGGCGGCAGGCAGTACGCGAGGCGGAGACGGCGGCATGATCACGGACACGACCACACTCGCGGAGCACGGCGCCGGCCCCTCCCGGCTCAGCTGGGCCCTGACCGACTCCTGGACGATGACCCGCCGCGAACTGGCCCACTGGGCCCGGCAGCCCGTCGAGGCGCTCGTGGGCCTGGCCTTCCCGGTGATGCTGCTCCTGATGTTCACGTACCTGGTCGGCGGCGGCCGGGGCGTGGCGGGCGACCCCGCCGAGTACCTGGTCCCCGGGATGCTCGCGCTGACCATGGCCTTCGGCCTGGAGAGCACGATGCTCGCGGTCACCCAGGACCTCGGCAAGGGCGTCATCGACCGGTTCCGGTGCCTGCCGATGGCCCCGGGCGCGGTCCTGGTCGGCCGCAGCGCCGCGGACATGCTCCAGTCGACGGTGGCCCTCGCGGTGATGGCCGGGGCCGGCTACGCGGTCGGCTGGCGCTGGCACGACGGTCCGGCCGCGGCGCTCGGCGCGGTGGGCCTGCTGCTCCTGCTCCGGTTCGCGATGCTCTGGGTCGGCATCCACCTGGCCATGGTGGCGGGGCGGCCGGAGCTGGTGCAGGCGGTCCAGATCCTGGTCTGGCCGGTCGGCTTCCTGTCCAACGTGTTCGCTTCCCCGGCGTCGATGCCGGGGTGGCTGGGCGCGGTGGTCGAGTGGAACCCGATGTCCGCCACCGCCACCGCGGTACGGGAGCTGTTCGGCAACCCGGGCGGCGCGACCGGATCCTGGGCCGCCGAGCACGCTCAACTCCTGGCGGTCCTCTGGCCGGTGGCGATCATCGCGGTGTTCTTCCCGCTGGCGGTGGGCAGGTTCGCGCGCCTGAGCCGGTAGGAAAGGCCCTAGTGGTGGAAGGCCGTGGCGGCCTGCCGGTCGTGGCTCAACGGGTGTCTCTGTGCCCGAAGTTCGGGGAGCAGCAGCTTCAGGTCCTCGATCAGCAGCGCGGCGAGGTCGGAGGAGAAGCCGTTGCGGCACACCACTCGCAGCACCGACAGGTCCTGCCGGTTGGCGGGGAAGGTGTAGGCCGGGACCAGCCACCCGTGCTCCCGCAGCCGACGGGAGACGTCGAACACGTCGTACGCGTGGACGTCCGGGTTCGTCGTGAAGGTGAAGACCGGCAGTTCGTCGCCCCGGGTGAGCAGCCGGAAGTCCCCGAGCTCCTCCACCGCCCGGGCCAGCCCGCAGGCCACGTCCCGGGAGGCCTGCTGGACCGCCCGGTAGCCGTCGTGCCCGAGGCGCAGGAACGTGTAGTACTGCGCGACCACCTGCGCCCCGGGCCGGGAGAAGTTCAGCGCGAAGGTCGGCATGTCGCCGCCCAGGTAGTTGACCCGGAAGACCAGCTCCTCCGGCAGCTCGTCCGCCGTCCGCCACAGCGCCCAGCCGACCCCCGGGTAGACCAGCCCGTACTTGTGGCCCGAGGTGTTGATCGAGGCCACCCTCGGCAGCCGGAAGTCCCACTGCAGCTCCGGATCGAGGAAGGGCGCCACCATCGCGCCGGACGCGCCGTCGACATGGACGGGGATGTCGAGGCCGGTGCGCTCCTGGAGGGCGTCCAGGGCCGCGCACAGCTCGGCGATCGGCTCGTAGGAGCCGTCGAACGTGGAGCCGAGGATGCCGACGACCCCGATCGTGTTCTCGTCGCAGAGCTCGGCGGCGGCCTGCGGGTCGAGATGGAAGCGCTCGCCGTCCATCGGGACCTGCCGGGCCTCCACCTCCCAGAAGTTGCAGAACTTCTCCCAGCAGACCTGCACGTTGACGCCCATCACCAGATTGGGCCGGGCGGTCGCCGGATAGCGGTCCGCGTTCCGCTTGGCCCAGCGGCGCTTCAGGGCCAGCCCGGCCAGCATGCACGCCTCGCTCGACCCGGTGGTCGAACACCCCACGGCGGCCGCCGGATCGGGCGCGTTCCACAGGTCGGCGAGCATCGCCACACAGCGCCGCTCCAGCTCGGCGGTGCGCGGGTACTCGTCCTTGTCGATCATGTTCTTGTCCCGGCACTCACCCATCAGCACCCCGGCCTGCGGCTCCATCCAGGTGGTGACGAAGGTGGCCAGGTTGAGCCGGGAGTTGCCGTCGAGCATCAGCTCGTCATGGACCAGCCGGTACGCCGTCAGCGGCGGCAGCGGCCCGTCGGGGAGCTTGTGCCGGGGCGGCGCGGTGTTCATCGCCGCCGTCGGATCGGCCTCGCCGAAGAAGGGGTTGAGGGCGAGCCTGCGCCGCTCCTCGGAGTGTTCGTCCCGCTGCGGGTGGGCGCCTCGGTGGAGCGGCATGGCGGAGTCCTCTTCCTGGGCTCTGACTTTCCGGGGCTCTCGGGTCTCTCAGCTCTCGGCGGCGAGCCCGGCCTTCAGAGCCCGGGTGAACTTCACGACGCGCTCGGCCTGCACCCGGGCGGCGGTGAGCGTCACCTCGCCGACCGGGAGGTCGCCCTGCCCGGACACGTGCGAGGTGCCGTACGGGTTGCCGTCGACGAATTTCGACGGGTCGGTGTACCCGGGGGCGACGAGGATGCCGCCGAAGTGGTGGATCGTGTTGTAGAGCGCGAGCAGAGTGGACTCCTGGCCGCCGTGTGCGGTGGAGCTGGCGGTGAAGCCGCTGTAGACCTTGTCGGCCAGCTGCCCGGACTGCCAGAGCCCGCCCAGGGTGTCGATGAACTGCTTGAGCTGCGCGGTGATGTTCCCGTACCGGGTCGGCGAACCGAAGATCACCGCGTCCGCCCACACCATGTCGTCCGGCGAGACCTCCGGGATGGAGGCGGTCGCCTCGATGTTGGCTGCCCACGCCGGGGAGGAGTCGATGGCCGCCTGCGGGGCGAGTTCGGCCGCCCGGCGCAGCCGCACCTGCGCCCCGGCCCGCTCCGCGTCCTCGGCGATGGCCCGGGCGAGGGTGGTGATCGTGCCGGTGGACGAGTAGTAGATGACGGCGACGTCGACGGGCGTGGACATGCGGGGACCTCCGTCGGGACAGCATCAGAAGGAATCGGTTGATAGCGGCGCGAAGTCGACGATACGGACATCCTCCGCCCCCGGCGCGCCGGACACCCCCGCCCGGACGCCCGCAGTCCCGCCTCGTACGACTGCTGCCTCCAGCCCCGTACGCCTGCGGCCCTGGGGGCCCTGCCCCGTGCGCCTGCGGCCCCGCCTCACCGCAGCGCCTTGCCCTCGCCGTCCAACTGCATCTGGGCCCGCCCGGTCACCAGCAGCCAGGCGGGCAGGGTGGCGGCACACAGCAGCGGCAGTACGGACGCGTCGCTGACCAGCACCGCCGCCGTGAACAGGCTCACCCACCCCTGCCGGGTGACGGCGAGCAGCACGCCCAGCACCGCGCAGGAGACCGCGAGCGCCGGCGGCACCGCGTCGACCAGGGCGTGGGCGCAGAGGCCGAGCGCCACCCCAGCGAAGACCGCCGGGAAGATCCGCCCGCCCCGGAAGCCGCACGTCGCCGCGATCACCAGGGCGGCCATCTTCACCACCGCCATCACCGCGAACTCCCCGGCCGACCAGTCGTCCGGGTCCCCGGCGATCTCCTTCACCTCGTCCAGCCCCTTGAAGAGGGTCAGATGCCCGCCCAGCGCCCCGAGCAGACCCAGCACCAGCCCGCCGAGCGTCAGGGCGAGGAGCGGGTACCGCAGCGCGCCGAACGCCCGGTGCGCCACCGGGAACGCGTACACCGCCAGCAGACCTATGAGCGCGCCCGCCGAGGCGATCAGGAGGGCGGAGAGCAGGTCGCCCCAGTGCGGTCCGGAGTACGGGGGGAGAGAGAGGTCGAAGCTGGGCTGCGCGATCAGCGACATGGTCAGCGCCCCCGCCGTACCGGCCGCGAGCGGGGCGAACAGCCGGTCCCGGAACGCCCCGGAGCCCGGCTGCGAGGCCAGCGTCTCGGAGAGGACCAGCGCGGCGGCGATCGGGGTCCCGAAGAGGGCGCCGATCGTCCCGGCGGCGGCGAGCGCCACCCAGAGCTCGGCCGGTGAGCCGGGCGCGGCGCGGCGGCCCAGCCAGTAGGCGAGCGCGATGTTGGCGGCGGTGATCGGGTTCTCCGGCCCGAGGCTCACCCCGCCCGCCAGCGCCAGCGCGGTCACCAGGAGGAGTCCGGGGACGATGCCCGGCCGCATCGGTGCGTCGACCAGGCCGGTGGTGGCCGGGTCGGGCCCGCCGTGACCGGGCACGGCCCGCAGGGCGAGGCCCACCGCGAGGCCGGTCGCGGTGAGCATGACGATCATCCAGAGCGAGGAGAACCGCCCCACGCCGAGCGCGTCGGGCAGGGTCTCCCACAGCACGTCCTGGAGTCGCTCCGCCAGGAGGCTGACCCCTAGCAGGATCAGCGCGCAGACCACACCGACGACGAGCGCGGGCAGGACGAGCGGCAGGAGCCGCCGGGCGGGGGTGGCCGGGGGGCGGGGATGGGGCGGCGCGGGGGATTCGGGGGCCACCGGCACACTCTAGGGCGGCGAAACAGACAAAACGCCGCTATTCGGTCTTCGGTGGAACCCGTGCCTCTTCGGCTCCGGCGGAACCGCGCCCCAGCGGAACCCGTGCCTCTTGCGCCCCGGCGGAACCGTGCCTCTTCGCGGTCACTCCTTGCTGATCACCGCCGCCGTCCCGTACGCGCAGACCTCCGTCCCCACATCCGCCGCCTCCGACACGTCGAACCGCATCATCAGGACCGCGTTGGCGCCTCGCGCCCGGGCCTGCTCCACGAGCCGCTCCATCGCCTGGTTACGGGTCTCGACCAGGGTCTTGGTCAGCCCTTTCAGCTCGCCGCCGATCATCGACTTCAGCCCGGCGCCGATCTGGCTGCCGAGGTGGCGGGACCGTACGGTCAGCCCGAAGACCTCGCCGATCACCTGCGTCACCCGGTGGCCCGGTACGTCATTGGTGGTGACGACCAGCACGTCCGCCTGGGCCGTCTGTCCGCCGCCGAAATCCTCAATGCCCATGTTGTGGCACCTCCTGTGCTCAGCCTCGCCCCGTTCCGCGGGATGCGCATTCCCGCTGTGCGCGACTGGAACCGGAGGGAGGGCGTCCACCGGGCGTCGGTGGCTCGGGGCCGGCTACGCGGCCCCGGCGGCCCGCCGGTGGATGCCCTGCCCCCCGGGGGCTCGTCGGGCCGGGCTCAGCTCCGCCCGGAGCCTGAGGTGGCGCGTGCGTGCCGACCGCGCTTCGGTGCGGTGGCCGACGGCTCCGCCTTCTTGCCCTGCGCCCGGTGCTCCACCACCAGGACAGCGATCACCACGGCGGCGCCGAGCGCGAACAGTGCGCAGGTCAGGCCTACCGAGCCGCTGGGGGCGAGCAGCCCGCGGTCATCGTCCTGCCAGGGCCACAGCGCGCGCAGTGAACCAGCCATCAGACCGGTCATCACGACCAGCGTCATGTGGTGGTAGTTCTCCAGCAGCCACTTCAGCAGCTTGACGAAGAGCGCGAGCCCCACCGCGCAACCCAGCGCGAAGGCCGCGAGATAGCCGAAGTCACGCTCGTTGACGGCTGCGATCGTCGGCTCGTACAGGCCCATGGTCAGCAGCAGGAACGAGCCGGAGACACCGGGAAGCACCAGCGCGCAGATCGCGACCGAGCCGGCCAGTGCGACCACCACGGGGTGGGTCGGCATATCACCGGGCGGCAGCCCCGTCAGGGTGAAGGCGCCCACCGCGACGACCACGCAGAGCGCGTAGTTCGCGACGGTCCAGCGCTTTCCCGAGCCTGAGTACGGCACCCACAGAGAGGCCAGAACCAGACCGAAGAACAAGGCGTAGGCGGACTGGGGGTGCTCCTCGACCAACGGCGCGATCAGCTTGGCCGCCAGTACCAGGGCCACCGCCATGCCCGCCAGGAGCGGCAGCAGGACCGTCCAGTCGACGTTCCTCAGCTCGGCCCTGGCACGCGCGGTCCCGCGGCCGCGCGGCAGGTCGGACGCGCCCATCCGCAGCGCGCTGGTGATGTGACCGGCGCCGTCGATCAGCTTCTCGTACACGCCGGTGATCAGTGCGACAGTGCCGCCGCTGACGCCGGGAACGGCCTCCGCGGTACCGATGAGAGCGCCCCGGAAGGCGTTGAAGACGTGGTGACCGGCTGGCTTCGCCATGATCTCCTGTTTCGGCTGTCGGCTCTCGGCCGTGGTTCGGCTCTCGGCCGTTGAGGGGAGCAGGCGACCATCCTAGGCGTCACGTCCCAGCGTCCGTACAAGGGAGGGGCCCACAGGCGGAAAGGGTGGGCCCGGCACCTCAGAACCCCCGCGTCCGCTTCGCCGCCCGTCGGCTCGCCCCGCCGACCGCGCCCGGCACCCCCATGAACAGCCGCGAGATCTCGCTCCCTAGATTCACCCCGATCGCGATGGCCAGCGCCGTCGCGACCGCCGTCGACAGCGACGTCAGTCCCCGGGTCACATCGTTCTGCGCCACGCCCAGCAGACCGAAGTACGTCGCCGAACCGGGCAGCAGCGGCCCGATCGCGGCCGTGATGTACGGCAGCGAGGAGGTGAACCGGTAGCGCGAGAACAGCTGACCGAACAGGCCCACCAGACCGGCCGCCACCGCCGTCGCCGCGACCGGTGAGATCCCCCCGGTCCGGGCCATCGCGCCGAAGATGATCCAGGCCACACCGCCGTTGAGGGTGACCGCCAGCACGGTGGAGCGCTCCTGCTGGAGCAGCACCGCGAAGGCCAGGCTCAGTGCCATGGACGCCAGGATCTGGAGCACCGGACGGTCGTTGGGCACGAACTGCGCCTCGGGGTTGAGCGCCGCCCCCAGCTGGACGCCCAGGTAGAGGACGATCAGCACGCCCGCGACGATCCCGATGAAGAAGTACATGACCTCCAGCAGCCGGGCGGAGGCGGTGATGTAGTAGCCGGTGAGCCCGTCCTGCACCCCCGCCACCAGCGCCCGCCCCGGCAGCAGTGCGAACAGCCCACCGGTGATCACCGCGGACGGGCGGATGTCCGTCGAGTGGGTCAGCGTCAGCGCCACCCCCATCGCGGCGGGCGGCATCGCCGCCACCGTGAACTGGTAGAACTCCGGCAGCCCGCGCCCGGCGCACAGCCAGGCAAGGCGGTCGCCGAGCATCGCGCCCGCCGCCGCCACGATGAAGACCAGCACCCCGCCGCCGACCAGCACGGAGGCCGAACCGGCCAGCAGCCCCGCGGCCGCCGTCAGCACCCAGCCCGGGTACGGGTGCCGGTTCCTGCGGATCTCCGCGAGCCGCCGGTAGGCCTCCTCCAGGGAGACGTCGGCGTCCTCGCTGGTGATGTCGTCGACCAGCCGGAACACCGCCGCCAGCCGGGTGTAGTCGGTGCCCCGGCGGCGTACGGTACGGCTCGCCGTCACCGGGTCGTCGACCAGCGAGGGCTGGTGCGAGATGGACAGCAGGGTGAACGTGACCGTCGGCTCGCTGCGGTCGAGGCCGTAGGACCGGGTCACCGCGAACATCGCCGCCTCGACGTCCTCGGCGCCCTCACCGCCCGCCAGCAGCAGCTCGCCGATACGCAGGGTCAGGTCGAGCACGCGCGGTACGGCGGGACCGGTCTCGTCATCGGTGCGCTGGATCGTCTCCGGGGCCGGGCGCTCGGTCACCGGCATCCGCAGCATCGTGCGCATCCGGTCCTGCCAGGGCGCCTCCTTGGTCAGCCTGACCATCGGAATGCCCTGCGCCGGGGTGAACGCGGGGGGCGCCTGCTGCGCGTTGTACGTCCTCGGCGGGGTGAAAGCGGAACTCAGCGTGTCCGAGTTCGGGCCGCCCGTGGAGCCACCGCCGGACCCCGGCGAACCGGTCGTCTCGGGTTGCACTCCGGTCGGGATCGCGAATTCCGACGTCGGATGGTCCTCCTCGGGTGGCGACGCGGGCTGACTCGTCCCGGCAGGCGGGGCGAAAGCGCTCCGTGCCTCGTCGGACTGGGGCTTCTGGTCCTCAGGACCGCCCGATTCCGCCACCACTCGACCTCGTTCCTCCTCGGCTACACCTTCCGGGCGCACGTGTGCCCAGTATGGCCACCGCCATGGGCCCCGCATGACGAACCGTCCGCACAGCCGGACGGGCGGCACACCCGTGAAGGTGTGCCGCCCGTCCGCGTACCGCTGTCCGGCTCACAAACGGAACCGGAGGGGGTACGTCAGTGCTTGCCGCCCTGCGCCTCAAGACGCTTGTACGAGGCCTCGATCTCGGCCTCCGCCTCGGTACGGCCGACCCAGTCGGCGCCCTCGACGGACTTGCCCGGCTCCAGGTCCTTGTAGACCTCGAAGAAGTGCTGGATCTCCAGGCGGTCGAACTCCGACACGTGGTGGATGTCACGCAGGTGCTCCACCCGCGGGTCCGACGCCGGGACACACAGCAGCTTGTCGTCGCCGCCGGCCTCGTCCGTCATCCGGAACATGCCGATGGCGCGGCACTTGATGAGGCAGCCGGGGAAGGTCGGCTCGTCCAGGATGACCAGCGCGTCCAGCGGGTCGCCGTCCTCGCCGAGGGTGTTCTCGACGAAGCCGTAGTCGGCCGGGTAGCTGGTCGAGGTGAAGAGTCGACGGTCCAGGCGGATCCGACCGGTCTCGTGGTCCACCTCGTACTTGTTCCGCGAACCCTTCGGGATCTCGATGGTGACGTCGAACTCCACGGGTGGCTCCTCCATGATCAACACATACGACTGGTGGTTAAGTGTCCCCCACGCAGAAGAGTGCTCGCGAAAGGGGCTGGTCAACGGTGGCCGAGCCGGTGGAAGAACCGTCGAACCGCCCGTCGGGCCCCTGGGGCCGGATCAAGAACCTGAAGAGCAAGCGCAACGGGTCCAACACCTGGCAGGTCGTCGCAGGCTCCGCCGTGCTCGGCCTGGTCGTGGCCACCGGCGCCGTCCTCGCCGCCGGTCCCTGGGACAACGGTCAGCGTAAGGCCGAGCGGCAGCTCGCAGCCGCCGCGGACCGTACAGGTGTCGCACATCACGGCCGCAGGCTCCCCGGAGCCCCCGAACCGGCTCCCAGCGCCCCCGCCGT
The DNA here is from genome assembly GCF_040613515.1 of Streptomyces sp. NPDC006261. Taxonomy (NCBI): domain Bacteria; kingdom Bacillati; phylum Actinomycetota; class Actinomycetes; order Kitasatosporales; family Streptomycetaceae; genus Streptomyces; species Streptomyces sp. NPDC006261. Next base: position 63,219 of record NZ_JBEXSI010000014.1, on the reverse strand, counting down.
CCTCGGGGCACTCGACACCGCGGTCACCCGTTCCGCCCCTCAGGACCCCGCGAGTCTGCGCAGCGCCCTCGCCCCGCTGATCGGCGCCCCCGCGCTGGGCACCCAGGTGGCCGCCTCCGTCATCGACACCGCCACCGGCAAGCAGCTGTACGGGCACGGCGCCGCCACCCGGATGACCCCGGCCTCCACCGTCAAGATCGCCACCACCACCGCGGCGCTCTCCGTCCTCGGCCCCGACCACCGCATCGCCACCACCGTCCGGCTCTCCGAGGACGCCCGCACCCTCACCCTCGTCGGCGGCGGCGACGCCACCCTGAGCAAGGCCGCCCTGCGCTCGCTGGCCACCGAGGCGGCCACGGCCCTGCGCGAAAGTGATGACGGCCGCGAGGGTGGCGAGGACTCCGTACGGGTCACCTACGACACCTCCCGCTACACCGGACCCGAACGCCACCCCATCGGCAAGAACCCCAACATCGCCCCCGTCACCGCCCTGATGGTCGACCAGGGCCGCCTCAACGCCACCGTCCGCGGCCCCGCCACCCGTACCGACGACCCGGCCGGAGACGCCGCCCGCGCCTTCACCGCCGAGCTGGAGAAGGCGGGCGTCGAGGTCACCGGCGCACCCCGCGAGGCCCGGGCGTCCGACAAGGCCCGTACCGTCGCCACCCACCACTCCGCCCCGCTCTCCGCCCTCGTGGAGCGCACCCTCACCAACAGCGACAACGACATCGCCGAGGCCCTCGCCCGGCAGACCGCCATCGCCAAGGGCGAGAGCGCCGACTTCGCGGGCGCCCGCCGAGCCGTCACCGCCGAACTCGAGAAGCTCGAGGTGCCCACCGCCGGAGCCCGCCTCGCCGACGGCAGCGGACTCGACCGCGAGGGCCGGGTCACCCCCGCCCTCCTCACCACACTCCTCGCCCGCGCAGCCGACCCGGAGCGGCCCGGACTGCGCCCCGTCCTCACCGGCCTCCCCGTCGCCGGCTTCAACGGCACCCTCAGCACCCGCTACCGGGACGACACCGGCGCGACCGGCCTGATCCGCGCCAAGACCGGGACCCTCACCGGCGTGAACTCCCTTGCCGGAACCGTCGTCGACCCGCAGGGCCGCCTCCTCGCCTTCGCCTTCCTCGCCTCCGGCTCCACATCGCCGTCCGCGGCAGAATCCGCCCTCGACGCCCTGGCCGCCGCCCTCGCCGGACCGGGCGGCTGAGCCCTGCTGCTTCAAGGACCCCCACCCGAAGGGCGGCGCAACACCCCACCACCGGGCGAGTCGCTCACGTACGGTTGACGCATGACGAGCATCGGTGGTGCAGAGATGGTCGACTGGAACCTCGCGGTCGCGACCGCGACCCGACTGGTGCGGCCCGGGCCGGAGATCAGCCGCGAGGAGGCCCGCGCCGTCGTCGCGGAGCTCCGGCGGCACGCCAAGGCCTCCGAGAAACACGTCCGGCTCTTCACCCGGATGATCCCGGAGGGGACCGAGCCGGAGGACACCCCCGTCCTGGTCGTCGACCGGGCCGGCTGGATCAAGGCCAACGTCGCGGGCTTCCGTGAACTGCTGCGCCCCCTGCTCGCCAAGATGGAGAGCCGTCGCCCCGGCGGACCGGGCGGAGCCGTGCTCGGCGCCGTCGGCGGCAAGGTCACCGGCGTCGAGCTGGGCATGCTGCTCTCGTTCATGGCCTCCCGGATCCTCGGCCAGTACGAGACGTTCGCCCCCGCCACCCGCGAGCTCCCCGGCTCCGCCGACGGCGGGGGACGGCTGCTCCTGGTCGCGCCCAACATCGTCCACGTCGAGCGGGAACTCGACGTCGACCCGCATGACTTCCGGCTCTGGGTCGCCCTCCACGAGGAGACCCACCGCACCCAGTTCACCGGCGTCCCCTGGCTCCGCGACCACCTCCAGGGCGAGATCCAGACGTTCCTGGACGAGACCGACGTCGACCCGATGACCTTCCTGGAGCGGCTCCGCGAGGCCGCCCAGTCGCTCTCCGGCGCCGGCCGCCCCGAGGGCGAACGCGGCGAGGAGAGCGGACGCAGCCTCGTCGACATCGTCCAGACCCCCGCCCAGCGCGAGGTCCTCGGCCGTCTCACCGCGGTGATGTCCCTCCTCGAGGGCCACGCGGACTTCGTGATGGACGGCGTCGGTCCCGAGGTCGTCGGCTCCGTCGCCGAGATCCGGGAGAAGTTCCAGCGCCGCCGTGCCCAGGGGGCCGGCCGGCTCGACCAGGCGCTGCGCAAGCTGCTCGGCCTGGACGCCAAGCTGCGGCAGTACAAGGACGGCGAGAAGTTCGTACGGTCGGTCGTCGAAGAGGTCGGCATGGACGGCTTCAACCGCGTCTGGACCTCGCCCAACACCCTCCCGACCAAGGCGGAGATCGCCAAACCCGCCGAGTGGGTCGCGCGGGTGCACCGCACGGCCGAATCGTGACCCTTTCCCGGCTCAGCACCGGGAAACTGCCCTTCAATCACCCATCCGAGGGACCATGAGGGCATGGGAAGGCGTGCAATGCTCGATGAACAGCTTGCCTCTGTCACCATCGACGCACTCTGAGTGACGGGACTCATGCGTTCCGGCGCTCGACGCTCCTCCCGAATCTCCACGAAGGGCACCGGACATGGGTCCCCATCCTGCGGTCGCGGCGATACGCCTGGCGGTCCGCCGCGTACTCCACGACGTCCTCACCGAATTCCACCGTCACGACGGCCCCGGCGGTCTCGGCCGTCCCGCCGAAGAGGCCGGGCGCGCGGCGCCCGCCGCCTCCCGCTACGCCGAGGCCGGCGCGGCCGGCAGGCCCGCTCTCCCCGAACGGCCCGCTCTCCCCGAACGCCCCGCCGCCCCCCTCGTCCTCGTCGCCTGCTCCGGCGGCGCCGACTCCATGGCGCTCGCCTCGGCCCTCGCCTTCGAGGCCCGCAAGCTCGACGTCCGGGCCGGCGGCATCACCGTCGACCACAACCTCCAGCCGGGATCCGGCCTCCGCGCCGCCGAGGTCGTCACCCGGCTCGCCGCCATGGACCTCGACCCCGTCGAGGCCGTCGCCGTGCACGTCGGACGCGAGGGCGGCCCCGAGGCCGCCGCCCGCGACGCCCGCTACGCAGCGCTGGACGCCGCCGCCGAACGTCACGGCGCCGCCGCCGTGCTGCTCGGCCACACCCGGGACGACCAGGCCGAGACCGTCCTCCTCGGCCTCGCCCGCGGCTCCGGCATCCGCTCGCTCTCCGGCATGGCCGCCGCCTCCGGGCCGGCCGGCCGCTACCGCCGCCCCTTCCTCCAGCTGGACCGGCAGACCGCCCGCAAGGCCTGCCTGGTCCAGTCGATCCCCGTCTGGGACGACCCGCACAACATCGACCCCGCCTACACCCGCTCCCGGCTCCGCCACGAGGGCCTGCCCGCCCTGGAGAAGGCGCTCGGCAAGGGCGTCGTCGAAGCCCTCGCCCGGACGGCCCAGCTCTCCCGTGACGACGCCGACGCCCTGGACACCTGGGCCGCCGAGGCCGAGCTCGCCGTACGCGACGAGACCGGCCGGCTGGAGTGCGCCAAGCTCTACGTCCTGCCCCCCGCGGTACGCCGCCGCGTGCTGCGCCGGGCCGTCATCGAGGCCGGGGCGCCGGCCGGCTCCCTCTTCGCCCGCCACCTCGAAGAAGTCGACCGCCTGATCACCGGCTGGCGCGGCCAGCGGGCCATCAACCTGCCCGGCCGCGTCGAGGCCCGGCGGCAGGGTGGCAGACTGGTCATTCGGCAGAGCTGACGCGCAAGCGGCTGAAACGCAGGCGAACAGCCGGGCCGGGGCCCGGGACGCACCCCCGGGCCCCGGCAGGCAGAGAAAGAGACGTGGGTGAACGAGAAGGACATGGGTACCGACCTTCAGTCGGTGCTCCTCACCAAGGAAGAGATCGACGCGAAGCTCGTCGAGCTGGCCGCGAAGATCGACGCGGATTACGCGGGCAAGGACCTGCTCCTCGTCGGCGTCCTCAAGGGCGCGGTGATGGTCATGGCGGACCTGGCGCGCGCGCTGTCCACCCCCGTCACGATGGACTGGATGGCCGTCTCCTCGTACGGGGCGGGCACCCAGTCCTCCGGTGTCGTCCGGATCCTCAAGGACCTGGACACCGACATCAAGGGCAAGCACGTCCTGATCGTCGAGGACATCATCGACTCCGGCCTGACGCTGTCCTGGCTGCTGTCCAACCTGGGCTCCCGGGAGCCGGCCTCGCTCGAGGTCTGCACCCTGCTGCGCAAGCCGGACGCCGCGAAGGTCGCGATCGACGTGAAGTGGATCGGCTTCGACATCCCCAACGAGTTCGTCGTCGGCTACGGGCTGGACTACGCGGAGAAGTACCGCAACCTCCCCTTCGTCGGCACGCTCGCCCCGCACGTCTACGGCGGCTGACCCCCGGGGAACCCTCGCCGCCTTCGGGCCGTTGAAGCTTCGAAAGCGGGTTTCTCCGCCGCACCCAGCGGTCGCGGGCGCCCCCGCTGGGGTACCGTCCGAAGAACACTCTTTTCCAACAGAGCTTTCAAACACAGCAGCATTTACCTACGGGCAGGAGGGACGGGGCGTCTTCGCTCCGTATGGATGGACGTGAAGCGATACTTCCGTGGGCCGGTCATGTGGATCGTGCTGGCCGTCCTCGCCGTGGTCGTGTTGATGCAGGTCGTCGGCTCGTCGGGCGGCCACAAGACGGTGGACACCGCCAAGGTGATCCAGGCGATCAGCAAGGACCAGGTGGAGCAGGCCAAGCTGACCACCGGTGACGAACAGATTCTCAAGATCGAACTTAAGGACGGCCAGAAGCTTGCCGGCGAGTCCGGCACCAAGTTCCAGGCGAGCTACATCGGCAACCAGGGCGTCCAGCTCGCCGACACGCTCCAGCAGAAGTTCGAAGCGGGTGACATCGAGAAGGGTTACACCGTCTCGCCGTCGAAGCAGTCCCCGTTCGTCTCGATCCTTCTCTCGCTGCTGCCCTTCGTCCTGATCGTCGTCGTCTTCCTGTTTCTGATGAACCAGATGCAGGGCGGCGGCTCCAAGGTCATGCAGTTCGGCAAGTCCAAGGCCAAGCTGATCACCAAGGACACCCCGAAGACGACCTTCGCCGATGTGGCGGGGTCCGACGAGGCGGTCGAGGAGCTCCACGAGATCAAGGAGTTCCTGCAGGAGCCGGCGAAGTTCCAGGCCGTCGGCGCCAAGATCCCCAAGGGTGTCCTGCTCTACGGGCCGCCCGGTACGGGCAAGACGCTGCTCGCTCGCGCCGTCGCCGGCGAAGCGGGCGTGCCGTTCTACTCGATCTCCGGGTCCGACTTCGTCGAGATGTTCGTCGGTGTCGGTGCCTCCCGGGTGCGTGACCTCTTCGAGCAGGCCAAGGCGAACGCCCCGGCGATCGTCTTCGTCGACGAGATCGACGCCGTCGGCCGGCACCGCGGTGCGGGCATGGGCGGCGGGCACGACGAGCGCGAGCAGACGCTCAACCAGCTGCTCGTCGAGATGGACGGGTTCGACGTGAAGGGCGGGGTCATCCTGATCGCCGCCACCAACCGCCCGGACATCCTCGACCCGGCCCTCCTGCGCCCGGGACGCTTCGACCGGCAGATCGCGGTCGACCGCCCCGACATGCTGGGCCGACTGGAGATCCTCAAGGTCCACCAGAAGGGCAAGCCGGTGGCGAAGGACGTCGATCTCGGCGCCGTCGCCCGCCGCACGCCCGGTTTCACCGGTGCGGACCTGTCGAACGTGCTGAACGAGGCCGCGCTCCTGACGGCGCGCAGCAACAGGAAGCTCATCGACAACGAGATGCTCGACGAGGCCATCGACCGCGTCGTGGCGGGCCCGCAGAAGCGGACCCGGATCATGTCCGAGAAGGAAAAGAAGATCACTGCGTACCACGAGGGCGGACACGCCCTGGTCGCGGCGGCCTCACCCCAGTCGGACCCGGTCCACAAGATCACGATTCTCTCCCGCGGTCGCGCCCTCGGTTACACGATGGTGCTCCCGGAGGAGGACAAGTACTCCACGACGCGCAACGAGATGCTCGACCAGCTGGCATACATGCTGGGCGGGCGCGCGGCCGAGGAGCTGGTCTTCCACGACCCGACCACCGGCGCTGCGAACGACATCGAGAAGGCCACGGCGACGGCCCGCGCGATGGTCACGCAGTACGGCATGACGGAGCGGCTCGGCGCCATCAAGTTCGGCGGCGACAACACCGAGCCCTTCCTGGGCCGCGAGATGGGCCACCAGCGCGACTACTCGGAAGAGGTCGCGGCGCTCGTCGACGAAGAGGTCAAGAAGCTCATCGAGAGCGCCCACAACGACGCGTGGGAGATTCTCGTCGAGAACCGCGACATCCTCGACGCCCTCGTGCTCGAACTCCTGGAGAAGGAGACGCTCGGCAAGGACGAGATCGCGGAGATCTTCGCCCCGATCGTCAAGCGTCCCGCCCGCCCGGCGTGGACCGGCTCCGCCCGGCGCACCCCGTCGACGCGGCCTCCGGTGCTCTCTCCCAAGGAGTTGGCCCTCACCAACGGCGCCTCCACCGCCAACGGCTCCGCCACCCCGCCGGAGATCGCCCCGGCGCCGGACCTCACGAAGGACATCGCCCCCTCCACGGAGGCGATCCCCGAGGAGCGTCCCGAGAGCTAGACCCGCACCGCACCCGGTGAGACCTCCGTCACGGGGGTCTGACCAGGCCCGGAATGGATGCCGCGCCCCCCAGGTTTTAGCCTGTGGGGGCGCGGCTTTTCCGTATGCGTGCGGATGTTCCGTGCGAACCGCGCACGGGGCAGCACAGAGGAACGAGGCACAGATGACCGACCCGGTGACACTGGACGGCCAGGGTTCGATCGGCGATTTCGACGAGAAGCGGGCCGAGGCGGCTGTGCGTGAACTGCTCATCGCCGTCGGAGAGGACCCGGACCGCGAGGGCCTGAAGGAGACACCGGGGCGGGTGGCGCGGGCGTACAAGGAGATACTGGCGGGCCTCCGCCAGGAGCCGGAGGACGTCCTGACCACGACGTTCGACCTCGGGCACGACGAGATGGTCCTGGTGAAGGACATCGAGATCATGTCCCTGTGCGAACACCACCTCCTGCCCTTCCACGGTGTCGCCCACGTCGGCTACATCCCGGCCGAGACCGGCAAGATCACCGGCCTGTCGAAGCTGGCCCGGTTGGTGGACGTCTTCGCCCGCAGGCCCCAGGTGCAGGAGCGCCTCACCACGCAGGTGGCGGACTCGCTCATGCGCATCCTGGAGGCGCGAGGCGCGATCGTGGTGATCGAGGCGGAGCACATGTGCATGTCGGTGCGGGGCATCCGCAAGCCGGGCGCGAAGACGACCACATCGGCCGTGCGGGGGCAGCTGCGTGACGCCTCCACCCGTGCCGAGGCGATGAGCCTGATACTGGCCCGCTAGTCCGTCGGCCCGCCTTGTCCGGGGGTGCCCGATACGCTTCTCGGCCTGAGTTGGTGAGCAGGCCGAGGAGCGCCGTATGGGCCATGGGTTACACCGAGCTGTGGACGCTGGACGGCCTCCGTACGGCTCAGACCACCGAGGCCGTGCGCCGTCGCGCCGCGCCGGGCGAGCGGTCACCCTGTACAGCTACCGGCTCCGACCGCACCCCGCGTTCCTGGTCGACGGGCACATGGTGCGCGGGAGCCAGGGGGAGACGGGCCCGGTCCGCCCCGCTAGGCGGTCGCCGTACCCGTGCCGTCGGGGTTGTTCTCGCCGTCCTCGGGGAGGCGGCAGACGCGTTCCAGGAAGAAGGCGGCCGCGATGACCGCGATGCCCGCCACCACCGCCGCGCCCGCGTAGATGGCCTGGTCGCGGCGGGGCGGGACGTCGAGGAAGCCGAGCAGGAAGACGCCCGTGCCGCCGTACATCCCGGCGACCAGGGCGGTGACCAGGGCGCTCGCCTGGCCGAAGACGACCGCCCGGGCGGCCATCAGGGGCTCGACGCCCTTGGCGCCGGGGCGGCGCTCGCGCTGGGCGCGGAGGCGGGTGCGCAGGGAGAGCGCGGTGGCCAGGAGGATCACCGCGATCACGGCGAGCACGATCGAGGCGGCCAGCGGGACGCTCGGGAGTGTGCCGAGGGAGTCCCAGAGGCGGGCGCCGCCCCAGGAGAGGACGCCGGCGGCGGCGAAGAGGCCCGCCAGTACCCCGAGCCGTAGTTGCTTCACCGCGTGAGCCGCCCTTCGTCGCCTGTACCCAGCTGTTGCTTCAGCTCGTGCCCGTCGAGCCTAACGATTACTCCGGCAGACGCAGTTCCAGGTCGGCGCGGGGCAGGACGCCTTCGCGGCCGACCCCGGCGAGCAGCTCCGCGACCCGTCCGGCGCCGGGCAGCTGGGCCTCGGGGTCCACGTCGTGCCAGGGGGCGAGGACGAAGGCCCGCTCGTGGGCGCGGGGGTGGGGGAGGGTGAGCACCGGGTCGTCGGAGAGGACATCCGCGTACGCCACGATGTCGACGTCGATGGTGCGCGGGCCCCACCGCTCCTCGCGGACCCGGTCGAAGGCCTCCTCGACGGCCTGGCCGCGCTCCAGCAGGGAGGCCGGCGGCAGCGTCGTCTTCACGAGGATGACCGCGTTGAAGTACGACGGCTGGCTGTCCGCCGCGACGCCCCAGGGCTCCGTCTCGTACACCGGGGAGACGGCCTTGACCCGCAGACCCGGGGTGTCCTCCAGCGCGTCGACGGCGCCCTGGAGGGTCTCCAGCCGGTTGCCCAGGTTGGAGCCGAGGGCGATCACGGCCATCTTGGGGTTGGAGAGGGTGGTGTCGGCGGCGTCCACCTGCTTGACGACGGCGGCGGGCACCGGCTGTACGGTCGGGTCGCTCTGCCCCTCGGTGGAAAACGCAGTCATGCTCGGCTCCGAATGATGGTGATGGTCACGTCGTCGAAGGGAACGGTGATCGGCGCGTCCGGCTTGTGCACCACGACCTCGACCTCCTGGACGCCTTCGTGCTTCAGGCACTGCTGGGCGATGCGCTCGGCGAGCGTCTCGATCAGGTCGACCGGCTCGCCCGTCACCACCTCGACGACCTCCTCGGCCACGACGCCGTAGTGCACGGTGCGGGCCAGGTCGTCGGTGGCTGCCGCGGGGCGGGTGTCGAGGCCGAGCACCAGGTCGACGATGAAGGTCTGGCCCTCTTCCCGCTCCCGGGGGAAGACGCCGTGGTGCCCACGGGCCTTGAGGCCGCGCAGCGCGACACGATCCACGCGAATCACTCCTGCTGTCGTTGGTCCAAGAGGCACCCGGCCGCGTGCGGGCGGCGAGGTGCCTTCTTTCGAATCTACCTGCGAGCACCGACAGTGCTCGCCCGTGGGGGCTATGGACAGCGCCTCACAGGGCTGGTAGCCGCCCATACCCCGCAGTCGTGGATTCCAACCTCTGGCCACGCGTGAGGCTTGCTTCCCGTCCTCAGGGGGACGGTTCCCCGTCGTCGTCCTCGTCGGTGTCCGCCAGGACGGGCGAGCCGTGGTGCGACCAGAGCTTCCAGCCCTCGGGCGTGCGCCGGAACACATTCGTGGCGACGACCAGCTGGCCCACCAGCGGCCCCAGGGCGTTGCCCTCCTCGGCCGGGCCGCCGCTGAGGATGTTCTCGGTGCAGGTGACCAGGGCGGTGTCGCCGGTCATCGCGACGTTGACGTCCGTCAGGAAGAACTGGATGTACTCGGTGTTCGCCATGATCAGGGCGTAGCTGCGCAGCACGTCGCCCCGCCCCGTGAGCACCGGCCACCCCGGATGGACACAGGAGACGGTGAGGTCCTCGCCCGGCAGCCAGAGGCCGGAGAGCCCTTCGTGGTCGCCGCGTTCCAGGGCTTCGTAGAAGGCGGTGTTGGCCGTCTCGACCTCCGCGATGTCGGCGGCGGCCGACGCGTGGTCCTCGTTCACGCGGCTCCCTCGACGGCGCGGGCGACCCGTACGGCGTCGGCGGTGGCCCCCACCTCGTGGACGCGGACCGCCCAGGCCCCGGCCCGGGCGGCCAGGGCGGAGACCGCCGCGGTCGCCGCGTCACGTTCGCGGGCGGGCGGCAGGGTGGCGCCGGGGCCGGCCAGCACGTGGCCGAGGAAGCGTTTGCGGGAGGCGGCCACCAGCAGCGGGCGGCCCAGCGCGTGCAGCTCGTCCAGGTGCGCGACGAGGGCCAGGTCGTGGGGGGCCATCTTCGCGAAGCCGAGGCCGGGGTCGATCACGAGGCGTTCGGGGGCCACCCCGCCCGCCACCACCGCGTCCATCCGCTGCCGCAGCTCGTCCAGGACCTCGGCGACCACGTCCTCGTACACCGCCCGGCTGCTCATGGATGCGCTGAAGCCGCGCCAGTGCATCACCACGAACGGGACCCCGGCGGCGGCGACGGCCGGGATCATGTCCGGGTCCGCGAGGCCGCCACTCACGTCGTTGACCAGGACGGCCCCGGCGGCGACGGCCTTCTCGGCGACGCGGGCGCGCATGGTGTCCACGGAGACGGTGACGCCTTCGGAGGCCAGCCCCTTGACGACCGGGACGACCCGCCGCAGCTCCTCCGACTCGTCCACCCGGCTGGCGCCGGGGCGGGTCGACTCGCCGCCGACGTCGACCAGGTCGGCGCCCTCGGACACCAGGTCGAGGCCGTGCTTGACCGCGGCCGTGGTGTCGAACCAGCGGCCCCCGTCGGAGAAGGAGTCCGGCGTCACGTTGACGACCCCCATGACCGCACAGCGGTCCCACTCCGGCAGCCCTCGTACCGTGCCCCGCGTGCGTGTCGTACTCATACGACCAGCCTAGGCCCCGCGGGCCCGCCCCCTACGCCGCGCTCACCTCGCGCTCCGGGGCGCCGCGCAGCGTGTGGCCGCACGGGCGGGGGGAGCGGGAGCGGAACGGGCGGGGCAGGGAGAAGTTCACGAACCCCTCCGCCTGCATCGCCGCGATCCCGATGCGGGGCAGGTCGCGGCTGGTGCGGAAGACCACGAAGCGGGGCTCCCAGCGGGGCTTGAACTTGGCGTTGAACTTGTACAGCGACTCGATCTGGAACCAGCGGGAGAGGAAGATCAGCAGTCCCCGCCAGCAGCGCAGCACCGGTCCCGCGCCGAGTCGCTCGCCGCGGGCCAGGGCCGAGCGGAACATCGCGAAGTTCAGCGAGACCCGGGCGATGCCGAGCTTCCCGGCGGCCTGGAGCGACGCGACGATCAGCAGCTCGTTCATGCCGGGGTCGGCCGAGCGGTCGCGGCGCATCAGCTCCAGGGACATCCCGTCGCGCCCCCAGGGGACGAAGTGGAGGACGGCCTTCAAGTCGCCGTGCGGCCCGTCCCCGGAGCCGGGCAGGTGGGCGGTGGCGATCACGCAGTCGCCGTCGGCGGGGTCGCCGATCCGGCCGAGCGCCATGGAGAAGCCGCGCTCGGTGTCGGTGCCGCGCCAGTCGGCGGCGGCCCCGCGGATGCGCTCCAGCTCGGTGGCGCCGATGTCACGTGCTCGCCGGACCCGGGTCTCGTAGCCGTTGCGTTCGATGCGCCCCACCATCTGGCGTACGTTCCGCATGGCCCGCCCGGCGAGGGAGAAATCCGCGACGTCGACCACCGCCTCGTCGCCCAGCTCCAGGGCGGTGAGCCCGGTCTCGCGGGTCCAGACCTCGCCGCCGCGTTCGCTGCACCCCATCACGGCCGGTGTCCAGGAGTGCGCCTTCGCCTCGTCCATGAAGCGTTCGATGGCACCCGGCCAGGCCTCCACGTCGCCGATGGGGTCGCCGCCGGCCAGCATCACCCCGGAGACGACCCGGTAGCAGACGGCGGCCTTGCCGCTGGGGGAGAAGACGACGGCCTTGTCGCGGCGGAGCGCGAAGTGGCCGAGCGAGTCGCGCCCGCCGTGCGTCGCCAGCAGCGCCCGCAGCCGGCTCTCGTCGTCCTCGGTGAGGCGGGCGGCGGGGTGTTCGGGGCGGAAGGCGAGGTAGATCGTGGTGACGGCGGTCAGCAGGCCGAGTGCGCCGAGCGAGTAGGCGACGGTCCAGCTGGTCCGCCCGGCGTAGTCGACCGGGCCCTCGACGCCGAACAGGCCGTACAGCACGTGCTGGAGCCGGTCCGCGATGGACGGGTCGCCGACGACGCGGCCGGGGTGGACGGAGACGATGACCAGCCCGAGCGCCAGCGAAGAGGCCCCGAGCAGGATGAAGTTGGCCAGTGCCCGCCAGCGGCTGCGCGGGTCGGGCAGCGCGCGGAACTGGTCCCGGTGGCGGACGAGCAGACAGCAGAGCGTCAGGGAGACCAGGACGCCGACGACGGAGTGCCGGTACGCGAACTGCGCCACGGCCCCCGCCGGAAGCAGCACCACCGCCGCCCGCCAGGCCCGCCGCTTGTGCCGTTTCAGCCCGTGCGCTAGCAGGAGCAGCAGCACGCCGGCGCTCAGCGAGAGCGCGGCGGCGAACGGGCCGAGCGCCCCGGGGAGCACCTCGGCGAGGCTGTGCATCCGGCTGTGCCGGAAGCGGGGGAAGACTCCGGCCGCGATGTCGATCAGCCCGACGACGGTGCAGGCGGCTCCGACGACGACCGGTACGGCTTCGGGGCGGGGGCCGCGGAGCAGCCGCCGCACACGTTGCGGAACCGACACCGTTTTATCCCCATCTACCGTGACAGACATCGCTTCCGTGGCTCCAGGTGAGATCGCAGATTCCTTGGGTCCGTCGGTCGTGGCCGTTCCGGACGATGTGCTCCCTCTAGGACGGGGGTCAGGTGGCGAGGGTTCATCCACATTCCGGGAATTTCCGCTCGGAAGCGCGGAGAACACGCAGAGAACAAGCAGAGAAAGCGCGGAGAAAGCTCACTCATGGGTCTCACCAGCAAGGTAGTTCTGGCGGTCGTGGCGGCCGGGGCCGTGGCACTGTTCGCCGCCACGGTCTGGCTCTGGCCACGCCTGGCCCGGCGGAGCGCCGCCGCCGTGACGGGCCGGGTCGGGCTGCTGCTGGCGACCCAGCTGACCTTGTTCGCCTCGGTGGGCCTGGCGGCGAACAACGCGTTCCTCTTCTACGGCTCCTGGGCCGACCTCTTCGGTCAGGAGCAGGAGCTGGGCGTGGTCAGCGACCACACGGACAAGGGGCCCGGCCCACGGAACGTCACGCGGATCGGCACCCAGCGACCGGACGTGCCGGGCGGCGGAGTGCCGACGGCGGGCGGGCGGGTCGACAAGGTGGTGGTCTCCGGGCGGCTCTCGGGGATCGAGTCCCCGGCGTACGTCTATCTGCCGCCGGAGTACTTCCGGAGCGCCTACGCCGAGCGGACGTTCCCGGCGGTGGTGGTGCTGACCGGCTACCCGGGCACGGCGGAGAACCTTCTCAAGGGCCTGCGCTATCCCCAGACGGCGCACGAGCGTGTGAAGGCGGGCAAGGCGCAGCCGATGATCCTGGTGATGCTGCGGCCGACGGTGGCGCCGCCCCGGGACACCGAGTGCGTGGACGTACCGAAGGGGCCGCAGACGGAGACGTTCTTCGCGAAGGACCTCCCGGAGGCGATCACGCAGTCGTACCGGGTCGGGAAGCAGGCCCGTAACTGGGGCATCATCGGCAACTCGACCGGCGGCTACTGCGCGCTGAAGATCGGGCTGCACCACCCGGACCGGTACGCGGCGAGCGCCGGGCTCTCCGCGTACTACAAGGCCGCCGAGGACCCGACGACCGGGGACCTGTTCCACGGGAGGCAGGAGCTGCGCGACCGTGCGGACCTGATGTGGACGCTGGAGAACCGGCCGCCGTCCGGCGGTTCGTTCCTGGTGACGACGTCACGGCAGGGCGAGGGGAACCTGAGGAGCACGATGAAGTTCATCGACAAGGTGAAGGCGCCCGCCCGGGTGTCCTCGATCGTGCTGGACAGCGGCGGGCACAACTTCACGACCTGGCGGCGGGAGATCCCGCCGGCGCTGGAGTGGCTGAGCGGGCGCCTCAGCGCGCAGTGAGGGGGCGCCTTCGGGGGCGGGGGCTCACGCCGTAGCGACGGTCTCCACCGCGACCTCCGCGCGCGGCAGCGCCTGGGCGTCGGCGTCGATCGAGCGGCGCAGCGCCTCGTGCAGCCGGGCTGGGGTCAGCACGCCGAGGAAGCGGCCCTCGCTCTTCTCGTCGATGACCGCGATCCAGCCCGCGTCGTGCTGGAGCATGGTGGCGAACGCCTGCTTGAGCGGGGCGCCGAGCGGGAGCCAGGCCTCCATCCGGCGGGCGTGCTCGCGGACGGTGCCCTTCGCGGCGGTGGTCGCCTCGGCCGGGATCCAGCCGTGCAGGTTGTCCCGGCCGTCCAGGACGACGGCCCAGCGCGCGCCCTCGGACCGGAGGCGTTCGGTGGCCTCGGCCAGGGAGTCGTCGAGGTGGACGACCGGGGGCTGGTCGAGGTCGCTCTCCTCGACGGGGGTCACCGAGAGCCGCTTGAGCCCCCGGTCGGCGCCGACGAAGTCGGCCACGTACGGGGTCGCGGGGGCGCCGAGGACGGTGGCGGGGGAATCGAACTGCTCGATGCGGCCGTGTCCGTAGACGGCGATCCGGTCGCCGAGGCGGACGGCCTCCTCGATGTCGTGGGTGACGAAGAGGACGGTTTTACGGACCTGGGCCTGGAGTTTCAGGAATTCGTTCTGGAGCCGTTCGCGGACGACCGGGTCGACCGCGCCGAAAGGCTCGTCCATCAGCAGGACGGGCGGGTCGGCGGCCAGGGCGCGGGCCACACCGACGCGTTGGCGCTGTCCGCCGGAGAGCTGCTCCGGATAGCGGTCGCCGTAGACGGAAGGCTCGAGTCCGACGAGGTCGAGCAGTTCGGCGGCGCGTTCGCGCCCCTTTCCGCGCTTCCAGCCCAGGAGATGAGGGACGGTCGCGGTGTTCTCCAGCACCGTCTTGTGCGGGAAGAGGCCCACCTGCTGGATCACATAGCCGATGCGGCGGCGGAGTTCGACGGGGTCGACGGCGGATATGTCCTCCCCGTCGAGGAATATCGTGCCCTCGGTCGGTTCGATCAGCCGGTTCACCATCTTCATGGTGGTCGTCTTGCCGCAGCCGGAAGGTCCGACGAGCGTGACCAGTTCACCCTCGGCGACCTCGAACGAAAGGTCGTCGACGGCGGTGGTGCCGTCCGCGTACCGCTTGGTGACGTGCTCGAAACGGATCATGATTCCCCATTGTGGAGGGCGTTCTGTGAAGGGCGTGCTGCCGGAATGCGACAGCGTCCGTGATTGTCAGTGGTCGAGGATAGGCTCGCCAGACATCCGTTCGACACGGGCGCGGCAAGGGAAACGGGGGGTGGGGGCCGGATGGCCGGAGCGAACTGCCTGGTGACGAACGACTGGATCTGCGGCGAGTATCTGCGCTCCCGCAGCCAGGAGCTGACGGACGCCACCGTGCAGCACATCGGGATCACGGTGATCTCGGTGCTCATCGGGCTCGCGGTCGCTTTCCCGCTGGCGCTGCTCGCCCGCCGGGGCCGTGGCTTCGCCGGTCCGGTGCTCGGGCTGACGACGATTCTCTACACCGTGCCCTCGCTGGCGATGTTCTCGCTGCTGCTGCCCTTGTTCGGGCTCTCCGCCGCACTCGTCGTCACGGGCCTGGTGCTCTATTCGCTCACCATCCTCGTGCGGAACATCCTGGCCGGCCTCGAAGCGGTGCCCCAGGAGGCCAAGGAGGCCGCCCGGGGCATGGGGTACGGGCCGGGGCGGCTGCTGTGGGAGGTGGAGCTCCCGCTCGCGCTGCCCGCGCTGATGGCGGGGCTGCGGATAGCCACCGTGTCGACGGTCGCGCTGACCACGGTCGGCTCGCTCGTCGGCAAGGGCGGCCTCGGCAATCTCATCGAGGACGCGCTGCCGAGCTTCTTCAAGGCCCAGGTGCTCGCCGCCTCCGTCCTGTGCGTGCTGCTCGCGGTCACCGCCGACCTGCTGCTCCTCGGCCTCCAGCGGCTGTTGACGCCGTGGACGCGTATACCGGCGGCGGCGGGGGATACGCGTACGGGTGCGGGCGGCGGAGAGGGTTCCGGTGGCCCGGGCCGTGAGGCGGACGGTTCCGGCGGCTCCGGCGGTCCGGCGGGCATACCCGCCCCGGCGAAGGTGGAGGCGGGCTGACCCGTGGGAGTCATCGGCGAAGCCTGGACCTGGCTGACCACCGGGGCCAACTGGTCGGGCGACGGCGGAGCCGCGCACCGGCTCGGCGAGCACCTGTACGTGAGCGGGGTCGCCCTCGCGGTGGCCTGCGCCATCGCCCTGCCGCTCGCCCTGTGGCTGGGCCACATCGGCAGGGGCGGCGCGCTCGCGGTCAACATCTCCAACGTGGGGCGGGCGATTCCGGTCTTCGCGGTGCTGGCCCTGTTCATGGTCACGCCCCTGCGCAACTCCGGCTACTGGCCCACGATCATCGCGCTGGTGCTGTTCGCCGTACCGCCGCTGCTGACCAACGCCTATGTCGGCATGCGGGAGGTGGACCGGTCCGTGGTGGAGGCCGCCCGGGGTATGGGGATGTCCGGCGGGCAGCTCTTCGTCCGGGTCGAGCTGCCGCTCGCCTACCCGATGATCATGACCGGGCTGCGCTCCGCCGCCGTCCAGGTCGTGGCCACCGCCTCGATCGCCGCCATGGTCGGTCTCGGCGGCCTCGGCCGGATCATCACCGCCGGGTTCAACACCTACGACACCGCACAGGTCTTCGCGGGCGCCATCCTGGTCGCCGCCCTGGCGCTGCTGGTGGAGGGGGTGCTGGTGGCGCTGGACCGGGTGTTGTCACCGCTGCGCCGCCGCCGCACCGCGTGAGGTACCCGGCGGCCCCCTCACCTTCCTTTTTCGGTCACCTTTTCAGCTCGGACGGAGAACAGACATGAGCAGGACCTCACGGATAGCCGGAGCGGTCATCGGCATCGTGGCGCTGACAGGGTCGCTCGCGGCCTGCGGCGGCGACAGCCTGGAGAAGGAGAAGGGGGGCGGCTCCGGCTCCTCGGGCGGCGACAGCAAGAAGGGCTCGCTCGTCGTCGGCTCGGCCGCCTTCACCGAGTCCAAGGTGCTCGCCGAGCTGTACGCGCAGATCCTGGGCGACGCCGGGTACAGCACCTCGATCACCACGGTGAAGAACCGTGAGCTGTACGAGCCCTCGCTGGAGAAGGGTGAGATCGACGTCGTACCCGAATACGCCGCCACGATCACCGAATTCCTCAACGCCAAGGTGAACGGGGCGGAGAAGGCCCAGAACGCCCCCCTCGCCTCCGGAGACGTCACCGCCACGGTCGCCGCCCTGGAGAAGCTCGCGGGACCGCTGGGCCTCAAGGTGCTTCCGGCCGGGAAGGCCGTCGACCAGAACGCCTTCGCGGTCTCCAAGGAATTCGCCGGGAAGAACGACCTCAAGACCCTTTCCGATCTCGGAAAGTCGAAGCTCAAGGTCAAGATCGCGGCGGGTGACGAGTGCGAGGTGCGGCCGTTCTGCGCACCGGGCCTGAAGAAGACGTACGGCATCGACGTCACGGGGATCGACCCCAAGGGTGTCGGCACTCCGCAGTCCAAGCAGGCCGTCCGCGACGGCAAGGTCGAGCTGGTCCTGACGACGACCACGGACGCGGTGCTGGACGGCCTGGTGTTCCTGGAGGACGACAAGAAGCTCCAGAACGCCGACAACGTCCTGCCGGTCCTCAATGCCAAGGACGCGGGCGCCCCGGAGATCGCCGCCGCGCTCGGAAAGCTCACCGACACCCTCACCACGGAAGATCTCGCCGAGCTGAACCGCAAGGTCGACGCCGAGCGGGCGAAGCCCACCGACGTGGCCAAGGAGTATCTGGAGTCCAAGGGCCTCCTCAAGAAGTAGGCCTGATCAGGAATCAGCGCCTGATCGAGGACTGTTCTTGATCAAAAAGCAGGAGTTCGGGGGGCCGTCAGGTAACCGGCGGGGAAAGATTGCCGGGCGGCCCCCCAAGTGACGCGTACACACGGTAAATTTCAGGCCATGCCACGTGGACGCCACCGCCATTCGCCACCCCTTCACAGAATCCTGCCGCCCTCCGTGGTGGCGGGAGTGTCGGTCGTCGGTGCTGCCGGCGCCTGGCTCCTCGCCGAACCCCTGGCCCTGCGCGGCCTGGTCGCCGCCGTGGCCGCGGCGGCCCTGACCGGCGCGTATCTGATGCGCAGCTGGGACCGGGCCGCGGGGTTGCAGGTCGCCGAGCTGACGCGGGCACGCCTCCGTGACGAGTGGCGGGCCGAGGAGCGGATAGCCGAGCTGGAGCAGGATCTGGAGGAGTCGCGCGAGCTGCGCACCCGCCTGGAGACCAAGCTCCGCCGCAAGCGTGTGGAGCTCGCCGGGCTGCGCGGCGAGCACGCGGGCCTGCTGCGCCGGTACGCCAACGCCGAGACCGAGCGGGCCAGTGCGCTGGAGGGCCGTCGGCAGCTCGCCATCGAGGCGGCCGCCCCGTCCCCCGAGCTGCCCGCCGGACGGTCGACGCCGACCCCGGACGCCTACCGCCGCGCGGACGAGGCCCTGCGGAGCCTCGCCCGCAACGCCGCACTCCAGGAAGCCCGCCGCACCGCTGCCGCGGAGCGGAGTGCGGAGCAGGGCGCGGACGGGGAAGGCCCGCAGGGGAAGGACGCGGCGGCCACCGGGGCGGGCGAGCACGATCAGCACCGCCGCGCGTCGACCATCCCGCCCGCCCCGGCCGCGAAGTCCCCGGCCGCGAAGTCCCCGGACGCCCCGGCCCCGGACGCCCCCGCGGCCGGTCCCGAGGCCACCGGCGTACCGGCCCTGAAGCCCACGGCCCCCGCCGCCCCGGCCCCGGCCACGCAGCCCTTCCAGGCCAAGCCCCAGGCCCTCGGCGCCCGGCCCCGGCCCCAGGCTCTCGCCGCCCGGCCCCCGGCCTCCGCCGCGCCCGTGCACGCACCGCGTACGGTCCCGGCCGCCTCGGCCGTCGTGCCGTACGCCGCGGCCCGCCGCCACCTGGCCCCCCAGGGCGGCTTCGACTTCTTCGGAACCCAGAACGCCCAGCAGGCGAACGCCGCGATCGAGTCCGTGCAGAACGAGGACCTCGCGGACGTCGTCGGCGAGGAGGCGCTCGCCGCCCACCGCACGGGAGCGGTGCAGAACCGGGCCGTGGGCAAGGTCATCGACCTCACCGCGCACGACGAGACCGAGCAGATCGACGTGGCGGAACTGCGCGGCGCGGTCTCCTGAGCCGGGAGAGGCCCGGGGCGAGCCGGTGGAGGCGCCGGGTCCGCTACTTGTCGATGTCCCCGACGACGAAGAAGAGCGACCCCAGGATCGCCACCATGTCGGAGACCAGCGTCCCCGGCAGCAGCTCGGTGAGCGCCTGGATGTTGTTGAAGGAGGCGGAGCGCAGCTTCAGCCGGTACGGGGTCTTCTCACCCTTGGAGACCAGGTAGTAGCCGTTGAGGCCGAGCGGGTTCTCCGTCCAGGCGTACGTGTGTCCCTCGGGCGCCTTCAGCACCTTGGGCAGCCGCTGGTTGACCGGCCCGGGCTCCAGGCCGGCCATCCGGTCCAGGCACGCGTCGGCCAGGTCCAGGGAGTTGAGGCTCTGCTCCAGCAGGCACTCGAAGCGGGCCAGGCAGTCTCCCTCGGTCCGGGTGACGACCTCCAGGGTGTCCTGCAGCTCCCCGTACGCGAGGTACGGCTCGTCACGCCGCAGATCGAAGTCGACGCCCGAGGCGCGCGCGATCGGCCCCGACACCCCGTACGCGTGCACCGCCGCGGCCGAGAGCACGCCCACATCGCGCGTACGGGCCCGGAAGATCTCGTTGCCGAGGACCAGGTTCTCGTACACGTCCATGCGGGACCGGACCGAGGCGACGGCATCCCGGACCCGGCCCGACCAGCCCGCCGGGACGTCTTCCTTGAGCCCGCCCACCCGGTTGAACATGTAGTGCATCCGGCCGCCGGAGACCTCCTCCATCACCGCCTGGAGCTCCTCGCGTTCCCGGAAGGCGTGGAAGACCGGGGTGATGCCGCCCAGTTCGAGCGGGTAGGAGCCGAGGAACATCAGATGGTTGAGGATCCGGTTCAGCTCGGCGAGCAGCGTCCGCGTCCAGACCGCGCGCTCGGGGACCTCCATGCCGAGCATGCGCTCGACGGCCATCACGACGCCCAGCTCGTTCGAGAAGGCGGAGAGCCAGTCGTGGCGGTTGGCGAGCATGATGATCTGCCGGTAGTCGCGCGCCTCGAACAGTTTCTCCGCGCCCCGGTGCATATAGCCGATGACCGGTTCGGCGTGTTGGACGCGTTCACCGTCCAGGACGATCCGCAACCGGAGCACCCCGTGGGTGGAGGGATGCTGCGGGCCGATGTTCAGCACCATGTCGGTGCTCTCCGCCGCGCCGCCGATGCCGATGGTCGTCTGGGTCATGTGGGCCAGTATTCCCTGACCCGCCCCGCTGCACCGGGCTTACCCGCGCTCCGGCGGTTACCCGTGCTCCGGCGACGGGCCCACCCGGTGCAGCAGCCACCCGAAGTCGCCGAGCCCACCGCGCGCGGTCAGCTCCGCCGCCTCGCCCGCCGCCGCCAGCGCGGTGACGTACGCGGCCGGATCGGTGGCGGCCAGGCTCAGCGGCGGCCGCTCCCCGGAAACCCCCAGCCGCCCGAGCGCCGTCCGCTGATCGGTGAGCTCCGCGGCCCCCCGGCCCCCCGCCTCCGCACACGCGTCCAGCGCCACATGCGCGGTCAGGTCGCAGGACCCGTCCGGCACCGGGAGCACCTCCCGCCCGCCCCGGAACCCGGTCAGCGTCCCGAAGGGCGGCCGGGCACCCCGTACGTGCGCGTAGTCCACCGCCACCGCGAGCCCGGCGTCCAGCGAACCCACCGCCCGCGCCCAGGCGAGATCCCGGGGCAGCCCGATCTCGGCCCGCTCCCCCGGCGCGGACAGTGGCCACCAGTGCTCCAGCCACGCGGCGTCCGCCCCGGTCACCGGCGGCCCGAGGCGCTCGCCGCCGTCCGGGACCCGCACCTGTACGTACCGGGCGACGCCGTCCCCGTCCACCTCCGCCACATCCACCGGCACGTTGTCCAGCCACTCGTTGGCGAACAGCAGCCCGCTGACGCCCCGGGGCGGCTCGGCGCACCAGACGATCCGGGGATCCAGTCCCGGCGGGCGGGCGGCGACCTCCACACCGTACGGGACCACCTCCAGCCCCTCCGGGATCGCGGCGAGCACCCCGGTCAGCAGCTCACCGCGCCCCGCCCCGACATCCACCAGGGCGACCGCGCCGACGCCCAGCTCCCCCGCGGTCCGGGCCAGCAGCCCGGCCACGGCCCGCGCGAACAGGGGCGACGCGTGGACCGACGTACGGAAGTGGCCCGCCGGCCCCGCCGGGCTCCGGACCGGACTCCGGTAGAAGCCCCCGTCCCCGTACAAAGCGGTCTCAGCCGCCTCCCGCCATCCCTGCCACTCCTCCGTCATGTGGGCCAGTCTCCACCTTGGGGAGTACGGTCCCAGGATCTGGATCGACCCTCCGGTTGACCCGGGCACCTATCCGCTGTCCTTACGCTGGGCTACGTGCAGCGCCTCTACGATTTTCTCCGCAGACACCCGACGGGCGTCGACGTCTTCTGGGCGGTCGTCCTCCTCGGGCTCTCCGGCATGTCGATGGCGTCGGGCATGTACGACGCCGGGCGGGAGGAGCTCCTCGCGATTCCGGTTGCGCTCGGCCTCTCCACGGTCGTGGCGCTGCGCCGACGCGTCCCCGAGAAGATGCTGCTGCTCGCCATCGCGGTGGGTGTGCTCCAGCTGGTCGGCGACGTCCGGCCGGGCATCGCCGACTTCGCGATGCTGGTGATCACCTTCACGGTGGCCACGATCGGGGAGCGCTGGGCCTCCCGCCTCGCCCTGATCTGCAGCCTGAGCGCGGCCGGTCTCTCGCAGCTGCGCTGGGACCCCGAGCCGGGCGCCTCCTGGCCCCAGCTGATCTTCGTGACGGTCATCATGACGGTGCCGTTCGTGCTGGCCTGGGTGATGGGCGACTCGCTGCGGACCCGGCGGGCCTACTTCAGCCAGCTGGAGGAGCGCGCCGCCCGGCTGGAGCGGGAGCGCGAGGCCCAGTCCAAGGTCGCGGTCGCCGCCGAGCGGGCCCGGATCGCCCGGGAACTGCACGACGTCGTCGCGCACAACGTGTCCGTGATGGTGGTTCAGGCCGACGGCGCCGCGTACGTGATGGACGCGGCGCCCGACCAGGCCCGCCAGGCGCTGGAGACGATCTCCTCCACCGGCCGGCAGGCGCTGGCCGAGATGCGGCGGCTGCTTGGCGTGCTGAGGACCGGCGACACCCCGGAGAGCGGGGAGTACGTCCCGCAGCCCGACGTGGAGCAGATCGAGGACCTGGTCGAGCAGGTCCGCCGGACCGGTCTGGCGGTGGACTTCAAGGTGGAGGGCACCGCCCGCCCGCTGCCGAGCGGCGTGGAGCTGACCGCGTACCGCATCGTGCAGGAGGCCCTCACCAACACCCGCAAGCACGGCGGCCCCGACGCCGGGGCCAGTGTCCGGCTGGTCTACTTCGACGACGGCCTCGGGCTGCTGGTCGAGGACGACGGCCGGGGCGCGGCGCACGAGCTGTACGAGGACGGCGGCGCGGACGGCGCCGGGCACGGGATGATCGGGATGCGGGAGCGGGTCGGCATGGTCGGCGGCACCCTGGACGCCGGGCCACGGCCCGGCGGCGGCTTCCGGATCAGCGCGCTGCTGCCGCTCAAACCGGCCGACTGAAACCCCCGTCCACAGAGCAAGCCCTCACCACCATCCATACAGGACAGGACAGACCCCATGGCCATCCGCGTGATGCTCGTCGACGACCAGGTGCTGCTGCGTACGGGCTTCCGGATGGTCCTGGCCGCCCAGCCGGACATGGAGGTGGTGGCGGAGGCCGGGGACGGCGCCGAGGCGATCGACATCCTGCGCGCCACGGCGGTCGACGTGGTCCTGATGGACGTCCGTATGCCCCGCCTTGACGGCGTGGAGGCGACCCGCCGCATCTGCGCCCAGCCGGATCCGCCGAAGGTGCTGATCCTGACCACGTTCGACCTGGACGAGTACGCCTTCTCCGGGCTGAAGGCGGGAGCCAGCGGCTTCATGCTCAAGGACGTGCCGCCGGCCGAACTGCTCTCCGCGATCCGCTCGGTGCACAGCGGCGACGCCGTCGTCGCCCCGTCGACCACCCGCCGCCTGCTCGACCGCTTCTCCCCGATGCTGCCCAGCAGCGAGAAGGAGCCGAAGAACAAGCACATCCAGAAGCTCACCGAACGCGAACGCGAGGTGATGCTCCTGGTCGCCCAGGGCCTCTCGAACGGCGAGATCGCCGCCCGGCTCGTCCTCTCCGAGGCGACGGTGAAGACCCACGTCGGCCGCATCCTCACCAAGCTGAGCCTGCGCGACCGGGTCCAGGTCGTCGTCCTCGCCTACGAGACGGGGCTGGTGCGCGCGGGCGGGGGAGCGGGCTGAGCGGGGCGGCGCCTACCGCAGCACACCCTCCAGGAAGTCGCTGCCGATGCGGGCGACGACCGTCAGGTCCAGCTGGTGCAGTACGTAGCGTCCGCGCCGCCGCGTCGTGATCAGGCCCGCCTTCTTGAGCACCGACAGATGCCGGGAGACCTCGGGTGCGGTGATCCGGTGGGAGTCGGCCAGTTCGCCGGTGGTGTACGCCGAGCGGGCCAGGTTGCGGCACAGGCGCATCCGCATCGGATGGGCCAGGGCCTCCATCCGGAGCTGGAGCAGCTCCACGGACGCGGGGGCCGGCAGGTCGGGGAGGCGGACCGGGTACTGGATCACCGGCCGCCAGCCCGGGGCGTACAGCACCATCAGGTGCGGCCAGCCGAAGCTGCTGGGCATCAGGGTGAGGCCGGTGCCGATGTCCGGGTCGACAGCGGTGGTCCGGGCCTCGGCCAGCTTGTCGACGGAGAGCCGGCCCGCCTCCTCGTCCAGGGTCAGTGCGGCGGAGACCGCGCCCATCGCCTCCTTGACGCCCTTGCGCCGCAGCACCTCCGTCTTGTGCCGTGCGTCGGCGACCAGCTGGACGGAGACCCGGCGCCATGTGTCCGCGAAGAATGCCTGGTCGCAGTCCTCGAAGAGCCGTCGGATCCAGCCCCGTACACGGACGGGGTCGGCCAGGAGCCGCTCGGTGAACTTCACCTGTCGCGGGCCGCGCGCCGCCGCCATGTCCAGGGCGCGGGCCCGCATCGCGGCGTCCGTGAGCGGTGAGGCGGAGTTCGCCGCGTACAGGTTGGCGCAGGTGAACTCCAGCGCCGAGGAGACGAACCGTTCGTCGTCCAGCCGGTCGAGGATGTCCAGGTCCTCGGCGAGGGTCGCCCCGGGCCTGCCGTCGCCGCCGCGGACTCCGGCGAACGGCATGAAGATGTCGGAGAAGGTGTTCCGCCAGAGGAACTCCGCCTCCAGCAGCCGGTCGGCGAGATCGGGCTCCAGCGCCGCCGAGGTCGCGGTGGCCCAGCCGTGCACGCCGGGGTGGTGGCCGGGCTCGGAGAGCGCGTGCAGCGCGTCCCCCAGCTCGGTGAGCGGGGAGACCGCGAAAACGATGCGGTCGGATGGCAGGCCGTCGATGTCTATGTTCACGCTCACGCGTCCCATGGTGCGGGGTACGGGTACGGGGCGTCGCCCCATTTGACGGCGGCCGTCAATCAACGCGCGGACCTGCGGTGACGGGCGGACGCTGGATACATGGACGCCATCCAGCAGCACATGCTCGACACCTACCGCGCGGCCCGCCTGGGCGAACCGCCGCCACCCCCGCCGGGCCGGCACGACCGCAGAACCCTGCGCGACCTCTACCACCACTGGCTGACGCACCCGCCGACGCCGCCGGACCAGCTCGTCCGGCGGTTGCGGACGGAACCCTGACGCCGGCGGGCCGGCCCCCGACAGCGCCCTACTCCAGGAGCCCCACGAACCCGGCCACCGCCTCCCGGACATCCTCCGCCGACCACTCGAGCCCGGCCCCCGCCACCGTCACCTCGGTGACCGACACCCCCGGCGGCAACCCGGCCACCCCCGCCGCCCCGGGCCCCCACCGCCGGAACAACGTCACGCCCGTCTCCTCCGCCTGCCGCAGCGACGCCTCGTCCAGCGCCTCGGCCCCGTACGGCAGCCAGACCTGGAACTGGTGCGTGTGCGGCGGCTCCGGATGCACCCGGAACCACGGCACCCCGGCCGCCGCGAACCCCTCCGCCATCGCCGACGCCACCACCTTCGCGTGCGCCACGTACGACGGCAGCCGAGGCAACTCCCGGTCCAGCCCGATCAGGGCGGAGAGCGCCGCCGGGTACTGCTGGAAGAGCTGGCCCCCGTACCGGTGGCGCCACACCCGCGCCTCCTCCACCAGCACCGAAGGCCCCGCCAGCACCGCCCCCGACAGCCCGTCCAGCGACTTGTAGAAGGACACGTACACGCTGTCCGCGAGCGCCGCGATCTCCTGAAGGCCCCGCCCGAAGTGCGGACCGCACTCCCAGAGCCGCGCCCCGTCCAGGTGGACCACCGCGTCCCGTTCCCGGGCCGCCGCCACGACGGCCTCCAGCTCGTCCCACGTGGGCAGCACGAACCCGGCGTCCCGCAGGGGCAGCTCCAGCATCAGCGTCCCGAACGGCTCGGGGTGGTCCCGTACCTCGTCCGCGCTCGGCATCCGGGGCGCCGATGTGAGGTGCACCGTACGCAGCCCGCTCACCGCCCCCAGCGACCCCTCCTCGTGCAGCTCCGGGTGGGCCAGCGGGTGCAGCGCCACCGTCGCGTTGCCCGTACGCCCCGCCCAGCACCGCAGCGCGACCTGCTGGGCCATGGTCCCGGTCGGGAAGAACGCCGCCTCCTCCGTCCCCAGCAGCCCGGCCACCCGCCGCTCCAGATCCGCGACGACCCCGCCCCCGTACACATCCACCGCGTCGTCCGGATCATGTACGAAACCGGAACCGGCCCCAGAACCGGAACCGGCCCCAGAACCGGAACCGGCCCCAGAACCGGAACCGGCCCCAGAACCGGAACCGGCCCCAGAACCGGAACCGGTTCCGGAACCGGCCCCGGAACCGGCCCCGATCCCGGCCACCAGCGCCGCGAGCCCCTCGCCCACCGTGCCGTCCGTGGACCGGCGCGCCAGCACCCGGTGGGATCCCCGCCAGGCGGCCAGTCGGCGCCGCCGCTGCTCCTGCTCATCCATGGCTGTCATGGGACGATCATCCCCCGGACCACTGCCGGCACGCCCCCACGATTCCCACCCGCCCCGCGGAGTTATCCACAGGCTGTGGGCGGCGGGCGGGCTTCGCCGAAACGCTGGCGTAGCATGCAGAGAAATCGTCCGGTACCCCCCGCGGACTGGAACGGAAGGCCATCGCCGCGTGAATACGACAGTTCCGAAGGAACCCCTCGACGCGAGGGACCGCCCCGCCCGCCTCACCGTCGGCGTCGTGGGAGCGGGCCGCGTCGGCCCCGCACTCGCCGCCGCGCTCCAGCTAGCCGGCCACCGCCCGGTGGCCGTCTCGGGCGTCTCCGACGCCTCCCGGCGCCGCGCGGCCACCCTGCTCCCCGACGTCCCCGTGGTGACGCCCGCCGAGGTGCTCGCCCGCGCAGAGCTGGTGCTGCTGACCGTCCCCGACGACGCGCTGCCCGGCCTGGTCGAGGGACTCGCCGAGACCGGTGCCGTACGGCCGGGACAGCTGCTCGTCCACACCTCCGGGAGGTACGGGGCCCGGGTCCTGGACCCCGCGCTGCGGGCCGGGGCCCTGCCGCTCGCGCTGCACCCCGCCATGACGTTCACCGGCTCATCCGTCGACGTCCAGCGGCTCGCGGGCTGCTCGTTCGGGGTCACCGCCCCCGAGGAGCTGCGGCTGGCCGCCGAGGCGTTGGTCATCGAGATGGGCGGCGAGCCGGAGTGGATCGCCGAGGAGTCCCGCCCGCTCTACCACGCGGCCCTCGCCCTCGGCGCGAACCACCTGGTCACGCTGGTCGCCGAGTCGATGGAGCTGCTGGCCAAGGCCGGGGTCACCGCCCCGGACCGGATGCTCGGCCCGCTCCTCGGCGCCGCCCTGGACAACGCCCTGCGCGCCGGCGACGCCGCGCTGACCGGACCGGTGGCCCGGGGCGACGCGGGCACGGTCGCCGCCCACGTGGGCGAGTTGCGCGCGCACGCCCCCCAGATGGTCGGGGGCTACCTCGCGATGGCCCGTGCCACCGCTGACCGGGCGCTGGCCCACGGCCTCCTCAAGCCGGAGCTGGCGGAGGACCTGCTCGTCGCCCTGGCCGACCAGGAAAGCCGCCCGGGCGGCACCGGACCGGGGGAGACCCGATGACGACCAGCAGCCGTACGGGAAACGCGGGCACCAGCGACCCCCAGGGCACAGGCCCTCGAGGAGCCGCCCCCGCCCTCCTCCGCACAGCCGCCGAGCTCGACGCGCTCCCCCGCCCCGCCGGGGCCGAACGGGCCGTCGTCATGACGATGGGCGCCCTCCACGAGGGCCACGCGACCCTGATCCGCACCGCCCGCGCGGCCGCAGGACCGGACGGCCAGGTCGTGGTCACCGTCTTCGTGAACCCGCTCCAGTTCGGCGAGGCCGCCGACCTCGACCGCTACCCGCGCACCCTGGACGCCGACCTGGCGACCGCCGCCGCGGCCGGTGCCGACGCGGTCTTCGCCCCCGGCGTGGACGAGGTCTACCCCGGCGGCGAACCCCAGGTCCGGATCACCGCGGGCCCCATGGGCGAGCGCCTGGAAGGAGCCTCCCGCCCCGGCCACTTCGACGGCATGCTCACCGTCGTCGCCAAGCTCCTCCACCTCACCCGCCCCGACGAGGCGTTCTACGGGCAGAAGGACGCCCAGCAGCTCGCCCTGATCACCCGCATGGTCCGCGACCTGAACTTCCCCGTCCGGATCACCGGCGTCCCCACCGTCCGCGACCCCGACGGCCTCGCACTCTCCAGCCGCAACCGGTTCCTGTCCCCGCAGGAGCGGCACACCGCCCTGGCCCTGCCCCGCGCCCTGTTCGCGGCCCAGGACCGGCTCGCCGCGCAGCAGGCCCTGCACGAGCGCGCCAGGGCCACCGCCCCCGGCAGCGACCGGGCCGCCGGGCTCAACCGGCTCGGCGAGGCCCGGGCCGCCGCCGACGCCCAGGCCGTGGCGCTGGCCCGGCCGAACGGGGCGCCCGCCGCCGTACGGGCCACCGCGCGCGCGATCCTGGAGGAGGCGGCCACCCGGGGCAGGCACCCGCTCGTCCTGGACTACCTGGCCCTGGTCGACCCGGCGGACTTCACCGAGATCCCCGACGACCGCGAGAGCGGGGAGGCGATCCTCGCCGTCGCCGCCCGGGTCGGGGACACCCGCCTCATCGACAACATCCCCCTCATCTTCGGAGCCCTGACGTGACCGGAATACGGCTGACCGCCCCCGCCCCCGGCTGGGCCATCGACGCGGACGTCGTGGTGGTGGGCTCCGGGGTCGCCGGGCTCACCACGGCCCTGCGCTGCGCGGCCGCCGGCCTGGACACCGTGGTCGTCACCAAGGCCCGGCTCGACGACGGCTCGACCCGCTGGGCCCAGGGCGGCATCGCCGCGGCCCTCGGCGAGGGCGACACCCCCGAGCAGCACCTGGACGACACCCTGGTCGCGGGCGCGGGCCTCTGCGACGAGGAGGCCGTACGGACCCTGGTCACCGAGGGCCCCGACGCCGTACGCCGCCTGATCACCACCGGCGCCACGTTCGACACCACCGACAGCGGCGCCATAGCGCTCACCCGCGAGGGCGGCCACCACCGCCGCCGCATCGCCCACGCGGGCGGTGACGCGACGGGCGCGGAGATCTCCCGGGCCCTGGTCGAGGCGGTCCGCTCGGCCGCCCTGCACACCATCGAGAACGCGCTCGTCCTGGACCTGCTCACCGACGCCGGAGGCCGTACGGCTGGGGTCTCGCTGCACGTCATGGGCGAGGGCCAGCACGACGGCGTCGGCGCGGTCCGGGCCCCCTCGGTCGTCCTCGCCACCGGCGGCATGGGCCAGGTCTTCTCCGCCACCACCAACCCCTCGGTCTCCACCGGGGACGGCGTGGCGCTGGCGCTGCGGGCCGGGGCGGAGGTCTCCGACCTGGAGTTCGTCCAGTTCCACCCCACCGTCCTCTTCCTCGGCGCCGACTCCGAGGGCCAGCAGCCACTGGTCTCCGAGGCGGTACGGGGCGAGGGCGCCCACCTCGTCGACGCCACCGGCACCCGCTTCATGCTCGGGCAGCACGAGCTGGCCGAGCTGGCCCCCCGCGACATCGTCGCCAAGGCCATCACCCGGCAGATGCACGAGCACGGCACCGAACACATGTATCTGGACGCCCGGCACTTCGGCGCGCAGATGTGGGAGCAGCGCTTCCCCACCATCCTGGCCGCCTGCCGTGCCCACGGCATCGACCCGGTCACCGAGCCGATCCCGGTCGCCCCGGCCGCGCACTACGCCTCCGGCGGCATCCGCACCGACCTGCGCGGCCGGACGACCGTCCCCGGCCTGTACGCCTGCGGCGAGGTCGCCTGTACCGGGGTGCACGGCGCGAACAGGCTGGCGTCGAACTCCCTCCTGGAGGGCCTGGTCTTCGCCGAGCGCATCGCCGCCGACATCGCGGAGACCCGCCCGCCCCGCACGGAGCCGGCGGAGGGCGTTCCGGACGACACCGACGCCCCCGTCCCGCTGCTCGCCCCCGAGACCCGCGCGTCGATCCAGCGCATCATGACCCGGGGCGCCGGAGTCCTCCGCTCCGCCGGGTCCCTGGCCGCCGCCGCCGAGGAGCTGGAGGCCCTGCACCGCGGCGCCGCCGCCGACGTGGACGCCGCCGACCCGAAGGACGCGGTCCCCGGGGTCGACGCCTGGGAGGTCACCAACCTGCTGCTGGTCTCCCGGGTCCTGGTCGCCGCCGCCCGGGAGCGCGAGGAGACCCGCGGCTGCCACTGGCGCGAGGACCGGCCCGACCGCGACGACGCGCACTGGTGC
Organism: Streptomyces sp. NPDC006261; assembly: GCF_040613515.1. Lineage (NCBI taxonomy): Bacteria > Bacillati > Actinomycetota > Actinomycetes > Kitasatosporales > Streptomycetaceae > Streptomyces > Streptomyces sp. NPDC006261. Next base: position 33,340 of record NZ_JBEXSI010000014.1, on the reverse strand, counting down.
GCCCACCTGGTCGTGCGCATCGCCGCGGACCGCACCCCGGTCGTCCACCGTACGGAGACCGCCGCATTCCCGCCCGTACGCGTGGCGGATTGACCAGACTGCTGAGAGCAGCGGCGCGAGCCGCACCCGCACCACCCGCCACGCCCCGAGGAGCCGCAACCGTGTCCACGCCCGAAGAGAATCCGCGCCCCACACCTGTGGACGTACCGCTGATCCGGGTCGGCGCGCCCGCACCTTCCGCGCCCTCCGGGGGCTGCGGCGACGACTGCGGCTGTGGCGGTGACGAGGGATTCGACCCCGAAGCCCTGGAGTGCGGCCTGGACCCCGCGCTCGCCCTGCTCCTGGCGGAGGCGGGTCTCGACCCCGTCCAGGTCGAGGACGTCGCCCATGTGGCGATCGAGGAGGACCTCGACGGCGGGGTGGACGTCACGACCGTGGCGACCGTCCCCGAGGACGCCGTGATCACCGGTGACTTCACCGCCCGCGAGGCGGGGGTCGTGGCAGGTCTCCGGGTCGCCGAGGCGGTCCTGTCGATCGTCTGCACCGAGGAGTTCGAGGTCGAGCGGCACGTCGAGGACGGCGAGCGCGTCGCCCCCGGCCAGAAGCTGCTCACCGTCACCACCCGCACCCGCGACCTGCTGACCGGCGAGCGCAGCGCGCTCAACCTGCTCTGCCGCCTCTCCGGCATCGCGACCGCCACCCGCGCCTGGACGGACGTGCTGGAGGGCTCCAAGGCCCAGGTACGCGACACCCGCAAGACGACGGCGGGCCTGCGCGCGCTGGAGAAGTACGCCGTGCGCTGCGGCGGCGGCGTCAACCACCGGATGTCGCTCTCCGACGCGGCCCTGGTCAAGGACAACCACGTCATCGCGGCGGGCGGGGTCGCGGAGGCGTTTCTGCGCGTCCGCGCCGAGTTCCCCGACCTGCCCATCGAGGTCGAGGTCGACACGCTGGAGCAGGTCCGCGAGGTGCTGGACGCGGGCGTCGACCTGATCCTGCTGGACAACTTCACCCCGGCGGAGACGGCCGAGGCGGTGGCCCTGGTCGACGGCCGCGCGATCCTCGAATCCTCCGGCCGCCTCACCCTCGACTCGGCCCGCGCCTACGCGGACGCGGGCGTGGACTACCTGGCCGTCGGGGCGCTCACCCACTCCTCGCCGATCCTCGACATCGGCCTGGACTTCCGCGACGCGTCCGCCACCAGCGACGGGGCCGACGCCTGATGCTGCTCACCATCGACGTCGGCAACACGCACACGGTCCTCGGCCTCTTCGACGGCGAGGAGATCGTCGAGCACTGGCGGATCTCCACCGACGCCCGCCGCACCGCCGACGAGCTGGCGGTCCTGCTGCAGGGCCTGATGGGTATGCACCCGCTGCTCGGCATGGAGCTGGGCGACGGCATCGAGGGCATCGCGATCTGCGCGACCGTGCCCTCCGTCCTGCACGAGCTGCGCGAGGTCACCCGCCGCTATTACGGTGACGTCCCCGCCGTCCTGGTGGAGCCCGGGGTCAAGACCGGCGTCCCGGTCCTGATGGACAACCCCAAGGAGGTCGGCGCCGACCGCATCATCAACGCGGTCGCCGCCGTCGAGCTGTACGGGGGCCCGGCGATCGTCGTCGACTTCGGCACCGCCACCACCTTCGACGCGGTCTCCGCACGCGGGGAGTACACGGGCGGGGTCATCGCCCCCGGCATCGAGATCTCCGTCGAGGCGCTCGGCGTCAAGGGCGCCCAGCTCCGCAAGATCGAGCTGGCCCGGCCGCGCAGCGTGATCGGGAAGAACACCGTCGAGGCCATGCAGTCCGGCATCATCTACGGCTTCGCGGGCCAGGTCGACGGCGTGGTGGCCCGGATGAAGAAGGAGCTGACCGCCGACCCGGACGAGGTCACGGTCATCGCGACCGGCGGCCTTGCTCCGATGGTGTTGGGGGAGTCCTCCGTGATCGACGAGCACGAGCCGTGGCTGACGCTCATCGGGCTGCGTCTGGTCTACGAGCGGAACGTGTCCCGGTAGGAGACGATCCGGCACGATCCGGCCGCACGGGCGCGGCGTACCAGCGGGAACGGCTGTCGGCGGAGTGCCGGAGGGGCTCCGGCCACCGTTCGCGGGCGCCGCGCCACCGACGACCAGTTAAACGGATTTTATCCCTTTAGCACGTATTGTCGCGCTATGCCCACGCCCTACGGTTCACGAGGCGGCATGGCGTTCAGCGCGGACGAGCTGCGGGTGCTCCGACGTGCCCTTGCCATCGCCCTCCACCCCATGCCCCTGTCCGACGAGGATGTCCAGGACTGCCTGCGGCTCGCGGGCTCCGTGGACGAGGCGGTCGGGGAGGCGGGCCGGCTGCGAGCGTTCCTCCTCGCCGACCTCGCCCGCTACCGCGCCGCCCTCCCCGGCTCCGTCACCAGCTACCTGGAGCTCCTCCAGGACGCCCTGGCGGCCGGTTACGACCCCCGCCCGGACGATCTGGCGGCGCTGCGCGCGCTACGCGGGCAACCCCTGGCCGCGGCCCTCCTGGAGCGCTGCCAGATCCTTGCCGAGCGCTCCGTGCGCGCCCGGCTCGCCGGCCGCTCCGCCGCCCTGGCGGCCCCCGGCCCCCGCAGCCGACTGCTCGCCCTGCCGGGCGGCAGGGCGGCAGGGCGGGAGCCGGACCGCCCCAAGGCCCCGGCCGCCCCCGTCCCGGGCCGCACACCGGCCCCCGGTCCCCGCCCGGCGCCCAAGCCCTCCGAGGTCTTCCCGCCCCGGCGCCGCCCCACGCCGCCGCCCCCGGCGGAGGAGGAGCGCGCCGCGGGCTGACCCGCCGCCCGCACGCCCGCCCGCACGCCCGCACGTACGCCCCGCACGACGGAACGCCGCGGCCTCTACCGGGAGGTCGCCGCGTCCCTTCGTGCGGGGCTCGCTACTCTGGACGGCATGGACTACGTATCCGCGCTCGTGCCCCCCGTGGTGATGGCCATCTTCTTCATCGGCCTGGTCGTGACGATCGTCAAGAGCCAGGGCGGCCCGAACAAGGCCAAGGAGGACGGCGCCGTGGACGCGGCGATCGCCCGTGCGGAATCCGTAAAGCAGACCGCTCGTCCGGAGAATGCCTGACCGCACGGTCCGCCCCCTCCCACCCCTGGAGCGCACGGCTCATGAGAGCCGTGCGCTCTTTTGGCTCTGCAAATAACCAGTCATTCAGGACATCTGGCACTAAAGTGATCCTGTGCCCCGCCAATTGGGAGAGCTGGAAGACGCCGTGATGACACGCGTCTGGCAATGGAACCGTCCGGTCACTGTGCGGGAAGTCCTTGAGGACCTCCAGCAGGAACGGTCCATCGCCTACACGACGGTGATGACGGTAATGGACAATCTCCATCAGAAGGGCTGGGTCCGCAGGGAAGTGGACGGCCGGGCATATCGATATACGGCCGTCTCCACCAGGGCCGCCTACTCGGCCGCACTGATGAACGAAGCCTGGTCGCAGAGCGACAACCCGGCCGCCGCCCTCGTCGCGTTCTTCGGCATGATGTCGCCGGAGCAGCGCGAAGCACTCCAGGACGCTGTGCGCATGGTTTCCCCGAACCCGGCGGACAACTCCGCGGGCAATCCGGCGGGCGGCTCGGCGGGCAATGCGGCAGGCGGTCCGGCGGGCAATCCGGCAGGCGGCCCACCGGAACCGACCGCCGGAGCCCCCGAAGGCTCCGCCCCGGCCGATGGCGCGGAGCCCGGGAGCGGGCGATAGCGTCGGGGCATGTCCCCAGAGCAGCCGCAAACCGAACCGGATACCGACTTTCATACCGACCCGTCGGTAAATAAGCCTGCCATCACCGTCCGCCGGGCCAGGACAAGTGATGTGCCATCCGTACGCCGGCTCCTCGACGGGTACGTGTCCGGCGGCATCCTGCTCGACAAAGCCACCGTCACCCTTTATGAGGACATCCAGGAGTTCTGGATCGCGGAACGCGACGAGGATGCCCGGGTCATCGGCTGCGGCGCTCTCCACGTGATGTGGGAAGACCTCGCGGAAGTCCGGACCCTCGCCGTCGACCCCCGCATCAAGGGGGCAGGGGTGGGGCATCACGTGTTGGAGAAGCTTCTGCAGACCGCCCGCCGGCTCGGGGTGCGCAGGGTTTTCTGCCTCACCTTCGAAGTGGACTTCTTCGCGAAGCACGGGTTCGTCGAGATCGGCGAGACTCCGGTCGACACCGATGTCTACAGTGAGCTGCTGCGTTCCTACGACGAGGGCGTCGCCGAGTTCCTCGGTCTCGAACGAGTGAAGCCGAACACCTTGGGCAACAGCCGGATGCTTCTGCACCTGTGATGCGCGGATGATGTGCGGAAGCCCTGCATCCCTATGTCCGAATCGCGCATGTTTCCCGTGTTCTCGCGCTCCTGAACCTCTCCCGGGGGTTTGTGTTTTCCCGAGAAAAGCGGTTTCCTTTCCGCGTACTCCATTTTCGATGAAAGGAAATCCCGTGGCACAGAAGGTTCAGGTCCTTCTTGTCGATGACCTCGACGGTGTCGAGGCGGACGAGACCGTGACGTTCGCGCTTGACGGCAAGACGTACGAGATCGACCTCACCACGGCCAATGCGGACAAGCTTCGCGGTCTTCTCGAGCCCTACACCAAGGGTGGCCGCCGCACCGGTGGCCGTGCCGCGACGGGCCGTGGCAAGGGCCGCGCCGTGGCCGGTGGCAACAAGGACACCGCGGAAATCCGCCGGTGGGCCCGGGAGAACGGCCACAACGTGAATGACCGTGGCCGCGTTCCCGCCGAGATCCGCGAGGCTTACGAGAAGGCCAACGGCTGATCTGCCGGACTGCCCTTACGCAGCCCGGCCCGGGCACGCGACAACCGGACCCGATGGCATTCGGTCGCCGCGGCGTCCACCAGGCGTACGAGATCGGGGGCATCCCCACCGCTGCTCCCGAAGCCCGCGAGAGCGGGAAGCGCCGGTCCGGGCACACGCCTCGGCTCGGGGGGCCGCAGCCACACGGCGGCCCCCGGCGAGCCCGCACCACCCCGGGGTGACGGAGCAGGGATCCGGCCCCCCGCCCCCACGGCGGTCAGATCGAGTGCGATCGGGCCCCACTCCAGCCAGTCGAGCAGCCCCGGCAGCTCATCGGCGCCGCCCGCGGCGACCAGCAGCCCCATCCGTCCGCCGCTCAGCAGCACCGGACCGGTCCGCACGGGGCGGCGCAGCAGGGAGTGACCGGCCTCGGCGGGAAGCTCCAGCACGTCGAAGCGGACCCCGGTGAGCAGCCGCACCGGAGCGCGCCCCTCGGTCGCCCAGCCGAGCTTCCGCTCGTACCACCGCGCGACGTCGGCGGGACCCGGAAAGGTGTCGGGCGACGATCGGCGCGGCGGAACGATGAAGGCCATGTCCGATGAACCGCTGAACCGACGGTGAAGTTACGCAGAGTTTCCATGCGATCACGTGGTGTCCGGTTCTTGAGGGCGCGCGGGAGCGTGCAGCAGCGCAAGGTTGTTCGCCCGTAGCGGAGGGAACCGGGGTGCGCCGCATGGACTGTCAGTGATTGCGGGTAAGACTTTCCTAGTGGGAAGGGGCGACACGCTGGCCGAGACGTCTCGCGTTCGCCATCGGCGTACTGGCGAAAGGGGTATCTGCCTGGCCTGCGGGAACATCGTCTCGCACCATCGGGTTGGAGCAGTTGTCAGCTGTTCGGCAGTAAGAATCCCCGCCCGGTGCGGGGTGATCCGGACGGATGTCGGCAGTTGGAATGAGCTGTCCCGTCCTGCGGGACTAGCATGCGGAAGGACTGGGAGGGGACCGACCCCTCACTGACCGACCGCTCTGAGGAGCGATTAACGATGTTCGAGAGGTTCACCGACCGCGCGCGGCGGGTTGTCGTCCTGGCTCAGGAAGAAGCCCGGATGCTCAACCACAACTACATCGGCACCGAGCACATCCTCCTGGGCCTGATCCATGAGGGTGAGGGTGTCGCCGCTAAGGCCCTGGAGAGCCTCGGGATTTCGCTCGAGGCGGTCCGCCAGCAGGTGGAGGAGATCATCGGGCAGGGGCAGCAGGCTCCTTCCGGGCACATCCCCTTCACCCCGCGAGCCAAGAAGGTCCTGGAGCTCTCGCTCCGCGAGGCCCTTCAGCTGGGCCACAACTACATCGGCACCGAGCACATCCTGCTCGGCCTGATCCGCGAGGGCGAGGGCGTCGCCGCCCAGGTCCTCGTGAAGCTGGGCGCCGACCTGAACCGGGTCCGGCAGCAGGTCATCCAGCTGCTTTCCGGATACTCGGGCGGCAAGGAGACGGCGGCCGCGGGCGGCCCCGCGGAGGGCACGCCCTCCACCTCCCTGGTGCTCGACCAGTTCGGCCGGAACCTCACCCAGGCCGCTCGTGAATCCAAGCTCGACCCGGTCATCGGGCGCGAGAAGGAGATCGAGCGGGTCATGCAGGTGCTGTCCCGCCGGACCAAGAACAACCCTGTCCTCATCGGCGAGCCCGGCGTCGGCAAGACGGCGGTCGTCGAGGGCCTGGCCCAGGCGATCGTCAAGGGCGAGGTGCCCGAGACCCTCAAGGACAAGCACCTCTACACCCTGGACCTCGGTGCCCTGGTCGCCGGTTCGCGGTACCGGGGTGACTTCGAGGAGCGCCTCAAGAAGGTCCTCAAGGAGATCCGCACCCGCGGCGACATCATCCTGTTCATCGACGAGCTCCACACGCTCGTGGGTGCGGGTGCCGCCGAGGGCGCCATCGACGCGGCTTCGATCCTGAAGCCCATGCTGGCGCGGGGCGAGCTCCAGACCATCGGTGCCACCACGCTCGACGAGTACCGCAAGCACCTGGAGAAGGACGCCGCGCTCGAGCGCCGCTTCCAGCCCATCCAGGTCGCGGAGCCGTCGCTGCCGCACACCATCGAGATCCTGAAGGGTCTGCGCGACCGTTACGAGGCCCACCACCGGGTCTCCATCACGGACGAGGCCCTCGTCCAGGCCGCGACCCTGGCGGACCGGTACATCTCGGACCGCTTCCTGCCGGACAAGGCGATCGACCTGATCGACGAGGCCGGCTCCCGGATGCGCATCCGCCGGATGACCGCGCCGCCGGACCTCCGCGAGTTCGACGAGAAGATCGCGGGCGTCCGCCGTGACAAGGAGTCGGCCATCGACTCCCAGGACTTCGAGAAGGCGGCTTCCCTCCGCGACAAGGAGAAGCAGCTGCTGGCGGCGAAGGCCAAGCGGGAGAAGGAGTGGAAGGCCGGCGACATGGACGTCGTCGCCGAGGTCGACGGCGAGCTCATCGCCGAAGTCCTGGCCACGGCGACCGGTATCCCGGTCTTCAAGCTGACGGAGGAGGAGTCCTCGCGTCTGCTGCGCATGGAGGACGAGCTCCACAAGCGCGTCATCGGGCAGAAGGACGCCATCAAGGCCCTCTCGCAGGCGATCCGCCGTACGCGAGCCGGCCTGAAGGACCCCAAGCGCCCTGGTGGCTCGTTCATCTTCGCCGGTCCGTCCGGTGTCGGTAAGACGGAGCTCTCCAAGACGCTCGCCGAATTCCTCTTCGGCGACGAGGACGCGCTGATCTCCCTCGACATGTCGGAGTTCAGCGAGAAGCACACGGTTTCCCGTCTCTTCGGTTCGCCCCCCGGTTACGTGGGCTACGAAGAGGGCGGCCAGCTCACCGAGAAGGTGCGCCGCAAGCCGTTCTCCGTCGTCCTCTTCGACGAGGTCGAGAAGGCCCACCCCGATATCTTCAATTCCCTGCTCCAGATCCTGGAGGACGGTCGTCTGACCGACTCCCAGGGCCGGGTCGTGGACTTCAAGAACACGGTCATCATCATGACGACCAACCTCGGGACCCGGGACATCTCCAAGGGCTTCAACCTGGGCTTCGCCGCCCAGGGCGACGTCAAGACGAACTACGAGCGGATGAAGACCAAGGTCAACGAAGAGCTCAAGCAGCACTTCCGGCCGGAATTCCTCAACCGTGTCGACGACACGGTCGTCTTCCACCAGCTGACCGAGGAAGACATCATCCAGATCGTCGACCTCATGCTCGCCAAGGTGGACGAGCGGCTCAAGGACCGGGACATGGGCATCGAGCTCAGTTCCGAGGCCAAGTCGCTCCTGGCGAAGAAGGGCTACGACCCCGTGATGGGCGCCCGGCCGCTGCGCCGGACGATCCAGCGTGAGATCGAGGACATCCTCTCCGAGAAGATCCTCTTCGGTGAGCTGCGCCCCGGTCACATCGTGGTCGTCGGCGTCGAGGGTGAGGGTGACGAGAAGAAGTTCTCGTTCCGCGGCGAGGAGAAGTCGGCTCTGCCCGACGTCCCCCCGATCGAGCAGGCGGCAGGCGGCGCCGGCCCGAACCTGTCGAAGGAAGCGTGACGCCCGCGCCTATGGCGTGAGCTTGTGGTGAAGGGGCTGTCCCGGACCGGTATCCGTACCGGTTCCGGGGCAGCCCCTCTGCCATGTCAGGAGATGCCGGTCTCCAGCCGGTCGCCTACTTCTCCGGCGCCGACGAGGGGCGGGGTGGCGGGCGCGGAGACGCTCGCGCCGAGGTCGGCCAGGACGGATCGTCGGGGACGCTGCCGTGAATACGTTCGGGCGCAGCTCGACGCAGGCCCTGCCCAGGGCCGGTGCGCAGAGCTCCGACGCGAGGACCTGGGAGAGCGGGACGCACTCGATCCGGCGGCCCTCACGCCGCTGCTGAACCTGCCGGGCGATGCCCAGGAGTACGCCCCCGGCGAAGACCGGCCCACCGAGAGCCCGAACGGTGCCGTGGGCCTGCCGTCAGGGCGGGCGGGTGGCGCGCTGTCCGACTCGCAGACCAGCGGGTCACGCACCCGGCCCGCCATGGGCAGGCCCGTCGCCGTGTACTGGTCCGCCGCCAGCCGCTGGTCGGGGCCGTAGCGCTGCTCGCGAGGGAAGCCGCTGATCTCGCCCCCGGGGTCGCCTGCCGGGTTTCCCGTCACCGCGGTGATGCAGCAGGCTCAAGGTCCCGAATCGGAAGGACTTGGGTCCCACCGGCGGTGACAAGGCGCACAGGCCGAAACAGGCCTACTACCCGCGCTAGGAGAGGGTGCCAGGGGCGGTGGAGGGACCTTCGACCCGGCAGGGGGAGGTCCCACCCATGCGGCGGGCAATACGGCCCGTTCGCGGTGCCATGTCCGGAAAAGTGCCCCTGGAGCTGCGTTTAAACGCCTTGTGGGTGAGGGGTCTCGTCGCTCGGCCCGGGCCTCCGAAGCGGGGCAACCGCGATGAATTCCCGGCCCCCCTTCTACGGCTTTTCTTCGTAGATGGGGTGTTTGAGTACCGGCGGGGGTGCGGGTTACCAAGGTGGAGCAAGCCCGGACAGCACGCCGGGTCCACTCACCTTCGGAGGACTTCACCGTATGAAGCGCGCAACGAACCAGCACACCATCCGCCCGTCCGCCTCCCGCATCCGTGGCGCCGTTCTGGCCGCCGGCCTGGGAGCGTCCGTGGTGCTGGGTGCAGGCTCGGCGTTCGCGGCCGGCAACGCCGACGCCGCCGCTCCCCTCGCCGCGGGCACCGCCCAGTCGGTCGCCCAGCAGGCGACCGCGCAGAGCAAGGCCGCCGAGACGGCCAAGAAGACGGCGGCGCAGAAGGCCTCCGACGCGAGGAAGAAGGCCGAGGACAAGAAGAAGGCGACCAAGAAGAACGCCGCCTCCTGGAAGACCCCGGTCAAGAAGTACACGCTGAGCGCCAGCTACGGCACCGGTGGTGCCCGCTGGGCCGCCAAGCACTCCGGCCAGGACTTCGCCGTGCCGATCGGCACCCCGGTCAGCGCCGTCCACACCGGCACCATCGTGAAGGCCGGCCCGAACGGCGGCGGCGACGGCCCCGCGTACGGCAACGCCGTCGTGATCAAGCACTCCAACGGCAAGTTCTCGCAGTACGCGCACCTGTCGAAGATCAACGTGAAGATCGGCCAGCAGGTCAAGACGGGTCAGAAGATCGCCCTGTCCGGCAACACCGGAAACTCCAGCGGCCCGCACCTGCACTTCGAGATCCGCACCAGCCCGAACTACGGCTCGGCGCTGAACCCCGCCGCGTTCCTCCGCTCGGTGCACGTCTCCATCTGATCCGGCCGGCGTAACCGCGCGGACCTGCCAGGGAGACCCGGCGGCCGCGCAGCACAACCGAACAGAGTCAGTGGACCCGTTACACCCCGGTACCCGGGGCGTGCGCCCGGTCACCCGATCGACGGCGACGTCGAGGACAGCCTCATGGCTCGCTCCTCGGGGTCGCCGTCGGCGTTCCCCGTCCTGTCTTTCGCGGTCCCGCAATGGGGTCGCTGGCCTCCGGGCCCGGCATGACCGGGTCCCCCTGCCGAAGGCCGACAACCCCCGGAAGGCCGACAAGCTGCCTCACCCCTGCGGCTGCCGCTCGCCCGCCGTCCGCAGCATCGGGAAGCTCCCCGTCGCCGTCGGCGCGTGTTCCGGCAGCCACAGCACCGCGATCGCCCCGCCCGTGCCCTCCGCCGCGCCCGAGGGCGCCGCGTTCCGGAAGGTCAGCCGGGCCCCCAGCACCCTGGCCTGGCCCGCCGCGATCGTCAGCCCCAGCCCGTGCCCGTGTCCGGCCCGGTCCACGGAGCCCGTACGGAACCGGCTCGGCCCGTCCCGCAGCAGCTCCTCCGGGAACCCCGGCCCGTGGTCCCGGACCCGTACCACCCGGCCCTCCACCGTGACCTCCACCGGGGTGGAGCCGTGCCTGGCGGCGTTGCCGAGGAGGTTGCCGAGGATGCGCTCCAGGCGGCGCGGGTCGGTGGAGACCCAGGACTCGTGCACCACCTGCACGGTCACGTCCGGGTCCAGCAGCCCGATCCGCCGGCTGACGAACTCCCCGAGCGGCAGCTCCTGGAGTTCCGCCCGCTCCGAGGCGCTGTCCAGGCGGGCCACCTCCAGCACGTCCTCGACCAGCGTCCGCATCGCCTGGGCCCGGTCCCGTACCAGCTCGGTCGGGCGGCCCGGCGGCAGCAGCTCGGCCGCCGTGAGCAGCCCGGTCACCGGCGTACGCAGCTCGTGCGCGATGTCGGCGGTGACCCGGCGCTCCGCCTCGATCCGCTCGTGCAGCGCGTCGGTCAGCGCGTCGACCGCCCGCGCCAGCTCGTCCGTCTCGTCACGGACGACCCCGCCGACGGCCTCCCGCACCCGTACGTCGGTGTGGCCCTCGGCGACCCGGCCGGCCGCGGCCGCCGCCTTGCGCAGTCGCCTCGAGAGCTGGCCGCCGATGAGGACGCCGAGGGCGCAGCCGCCGAAGACGACGGAGACCGAGCCGATGATCAGCGCCCGGTCCAGGTCGTCCATGATCGTGGCGGAGCGGTCCGCGAACCGGGTGTGCAGCGAGAGCACGTCCCCGTTGGCCAGCGGTACGGCCGCCCAGACATCGGGCACCCCGTCGGAGGTCTGCGTCACATGCGTGGCCCGCCGGTTCTTGCGGACCTCGTCGCGCAGGCTCGGCGGGATCGCCGGGTCGTTGAGCTTCGCCCCGAACTTCGGTCCGCCCTTCTGCATGCTCGTCGCCTCGTAGAACCGCTGCGCTCCCAGCAGCCGCTCCAGCTGCACCTCGCGGGCGTTCTCGATCATCGAGACCCGGGCCGCGTTGTGCACGACGAGGCTCAGCGCCACGGCGATGAGCGCGCCGACCGCGGCGATGGCGATGCTGATCTTCCAGCGGACACCGGTCCGCAGCGCCAGTCGTTTCATCCGCCTGTCCCCGGCCGCCTCATCCGCGCAGCTTGTAGCCGAAGCCGCGGACCGTCTCGATCCGGTCCTGGCCGATCTTGGTGCGCAGCCGCTGGACGTGCACGTCCACGACCCGGGTGTCGCCGCCCCAGCCGTAGTCCCAGACCCGCTCCAGGAGCTTGTCGCGGGAGAGCACGGTGCCGGGCGCGGAGGAGAACTCCAGCAGCAGCCGCATCTCGGTGGGCGTCAGCGCCACCTGCTCACCGCCGCGCCGCACCTCCATGCCGTCCGTGTCGACCTCCAGGTCGCCGAAGGCCAGCACCCCGCCGAGCCCCTCGGCCTCCCCTTCCGCACCGCCCTGGCCCGCTCCCTCCGGCCCGGCCGCGTGACCGAAGCGGCGCAGCACGGCCCGGATGCGGGCGACCAGGACCGCGCCGTCGAAGGGCTTGGTGACGTAGTCGTCCGCGCCGGCCTCCAGGCCGAGCACCACGTCGATCGAGTCGGCCCGTGCGGAGAGCATGATCACGGGCACGGTCGACTCGTCCCGGATGCGGCGGCACAGGCTCACCCCGTCGAGCCCCGGCACCATCACGTCGAGCAGCGCGATGTCCGGCCGGTCGGCCCGGAAGGCCTCCAGGCCCAAGAGCCCGTCGGGCATCGCGGTGACGGTGAAGCCGACCCGCTCCAGGGCGAGCTGGGTGGCCTCACGGATGACGTCGTCGTCCTCGACGAAGAGGACGTGGGTCTCGGCCATGGAGGTCGTATCTCGCTTTCAGTTCCCGCTCGGGTCGGCCGGTTCCACCGGTTCCACCGGTTCCGCCTGGGTGGGCGTCTCGATGTCGCCGCCGTCGACGGCACGGCTGAAGTCGTTGTGCACCCGGTCGTGCTCGGTGAAGCGCTCGTCGGCCCAACGGTAGGTGACCACCTCGGAGCCGGACGGGTAGGCCAGCGGGTCCTTCGATCCGTAGACCTGGGTCGTCACCACGAGGTCGCCCCGGTCGATGGTTCCGTAGACGGCCGGGACCTCGGCCATGAAGACGTTCTCGTACGAGCCGTCCTCGCGGGCGCGGTAGACGTACGTCCCCATCCCCACCGAATCGGCGCAGCTCATCACGTTGACCACGACATCGGCGGCCGGTCCGCCGGTCATCGAGCCGTAGGAGGTGTCGACCGGGTAGGCCTTGCCGGCGCAGGGCCGGAGTCCCTCCCGGACCCGCTCGCTCACGGTGGGGTCGCCCTTGAGGAGGGCCACGGCGTCGACCCGCTTGGTGGGCGGGGCCGTGCCGGAGGGGGTGGGGCGGGGGGAGACCTGGACGACCGGCTGCGTGCCCGCGGGGCCCTCGTCGCGGGTACCGGTGCCGCCGGTGGCGCAGCCGACGCAGAACAGCCCGAAGGCGGCGAGTCCGGCCAGGGCCGTACCACTCGCCGCCATACCTGCCCGGAATCCGCGGGTCCGGCGGGGTCTCCCGGAGGGGGCCCCGTCGTCGGTGCCGCTCCCGCCGCTCCCGCCGCCGTTCTCGCTGCCGTCGCTGCTGGCTGTCAGGCCGCGCACCGCTCCCGCCCCCGCTCGTCGTGACGCCCGTCGTGCCGCACCGGCGTGTGTCCCCGCGCCGCCGTGACGGAGGTGACCTTCGCCGTGGCGGCGGCCCTCGTCCGCTGGGCCGGGACCCGGCCGGTGGCGGTGGGCGCCGCACTCCGGACGCTTCCGGCCGACTGCGGGCTCCCGGTCTCCGGGACGCCCCCGGCCTGCCGGTGGTTCCCGGTCTCGCGGGCGCTCCCGGCCCCCCGCCGTCCCCCGGTCTCCCGGGCGACCGCCTCGCGGCTCGTCAGCTCCCGGCTCTCCAGCTCCTGCCGCAGCCGCGCCAGCGCCCGGTGCAGGGTGCTCTTGACCGTACCGGCCGACATACCGAGCGCCGCGGCCGTCTCCTCCGTGCTCATCTGCTCCCAGTGTCGCAGCACGACGACGCTGCGCTGCTTCGGAGCCAGGATCCCGAGGATGTCCATCAGCAGGGCACGGTCCGCGCGCTGCTCACTGCCGTCGTCGACGCTCGCGTCGGGCAGCTGCTCGGTGGGCACCTCGTCGAGCTTGCGCGCCCGCCACCACTCCGTACGGGTGTTGATCATGACGCGGCGCAGGTAGGCGTCGGCGAGGGACTTGTCGGCGATGCCGTCCCAGCGGCCGTACGTCCGCACCAGCGCGGTCTGCAGCAGGTCCTGTGCGTCGACGGGGTCGGGGACCAGACGTCGTGCGCTGCGCAGCAGCGCCTCCTGCCGTGTGCGTACGTAGTCCTCGAATGCGAGCACCTCGCCCTGCGCCATGACAACCGCCTCCGTCCCCGTGAATCCCCGTGTACTGCTGTCGGAGACGCTACGGAGGCGTTGTCACGAGGTTGTGCGGAGCAGCCGTACGCCGACGCACGGCTGCCCATCGGTTGTGTAACAGCGCCGGTTCAGGACCGCATCAGGTCAGCGGGAGCCGGTACCGGCCGTCCGCCAGCGGTTCGACGAGCCCGTCGGCCACCAGCCCGTCCAGCGCCCGGGCCCGCTGCACCGGCTCCTCCCACACCGCGTCCAGGGCCGCCTGCGGTACGGGGTTGAGCGCATCGCGCAACACCGCGAGCAGCCGGCCGCGCACCTGCCGGTCGGTCCCCGCGTACGTCTGGCCCTTGCGTGGCGGGCCCTCGTGCGCGGGCTTCCCGGCCAGCCGCCACGCGCACTGCGAGGCGATCGGGCAGCGGTCGCAGTCCTCGTTGCGCGCGGTGCACACGAGCGCGCCCAGCTCCATCGTGGCCGCCGCCCACCGCGCCGCGCGCTCGTCCTCGTCCGGCAGCAGGGCCCGGGCGAGCCTGCGCTCGGCGGCGGTGGTCGCGTTCGGCGGGTACTGGATGCCGTTCGCGGCGCGGGCGAACACCCGGCGGACGTTCGTATCCAGCACCGCGTGCCGCTGCCCGTACGCGAACGACGCCACGGCCGCCGCCGTGTACTCGCCGATCCCGGGCAGCGCAAGCAGCTGGCCGTGCTCGCTCGGTACGTCGCCACCGTGCCGTTCCGTTATCGCCTGCGCGGCCCCGTGCAGCCGCAGCGCACGGCGGGGGTAGCCGAGCCGGCCCCAGGCGCGGACCGCCTCCCCGGGCGCCTCGGCGGCCAGGTCGGCGGGGCGGGGCCAGCGGGCGAGCCACTGCTGGTACACCGGGAGGACCCGGCTCACAGGGGTCTGCTGCAGCATGAACTCGCTGACCATCACCCCCCAGGCGCCCGCTTCGGGACGGCGCCAGGGGAGATCGCGGGCGTGCTGCTCGAACCACCCGATGACGGGTGTGTGGAGGGAGGCGGCGGAGGGCGTCTGGGGGGAAGTCGAAGTCATGGCAGTCATCGCACTGACGATCCTGGCACGGAAGGCGGGAGCGGCGTCACGGGTGCGGGGGTGTCGGCCCACGCGGCGGCCCCGAGGGGTGAGAACGCCACCCGTTCTGTCCCCTGTGGCCGGGTCCAGCGACCGGTCTCCGTGATGATGATCGGCAAAACTTGATGATGATCGGCAAAACTTGTGTCCGGAGCGGCGGGTGGGGCCTGAGTCGGCCCGGATCTCTCGTACAGTTTGGCCCGTGGGATCTATGCGCAATCCGGTCGGTCCGCTTCCCTCCAGCATCTACTGGCGCCGAAGGGCGGTAGCGGGGCTTCTGGTTGCGCTCCTCGCGGTGCTGATCGCCTGGGCGGCCACCACCGTCGGCGGCGACGGAACGACGGACGACGGCAAGCCCGGCGGCTCCGACCCGGTGAAGTCGATCACCCCGGGGCCGGGCAGCTCCGGCCCGGCGATCAGCCAACAGCCGGGCGGCCGCGACGAGTCGGACGACCCCGACGGCCCGGACGGGGGGAGCGGCTCCGGCGGTGACACGGGCGCGGGCTCCGGCGGAGCGAGTGACGGTACGGGATCCGACGGTACGTCAACAGGCGGCGCCGGCAAGGCCGGTGCGGGCGACGGAGGCACGGACTCCGGCGGCGCCACGGCGGGCCGGCAGGTCCCGGCGAACTCCCCGCTCCCCGCATGCAAGCCCGGCGCGCTGGAGTTGACCCTGCGTACGAAGGTCAGTTACGGCCCCGACGACCGGCCCGAGTTCGAGATCATCGCCCGCAACACCTCGTCGGCGACGTGCAAGGCCGACCTCGGACCGAAGAACGTGGTGCTGACGATCACCGAGGCGAGCGCGGACGACGACGACGTGATCTGGTCCTCGAAGGACTGCCCCGCGACCCCGGGCCCGCTCTTCCTCCAGGTCCCGGCCGGCGCGACGATCGTGCACACGGTGGACTGGAACCGCGCCCGCTCGGCCCCCGACTGCGCCACCCCGCCGGCGACGAAGGCAGGCCCGGGCACGTACCTCCTGGAGGCCAAGGCCCCGGACGCCCCGGTCCGCCGGGCCTCCTTCGTCCTGAAGAAGGACTAGCCGGTTCCAACCCGTCCAGCCACTACCAGCCCGTCCGGCGTCTGACAGCGGAACCCCCAGCCCCGGTGGACGGCACGCAAAAGGGGCCGCCCACAAGGACGACCCCCCGGCCAGACTCAGACGTACCGCTCCAGGATCGACGACTCCGCCAACCGCGAGAGCCCCTCCCGCACGCTCCGCGCCCGCGCCTCCCCGACCCCGTCCACGGTCTGGAGGTCGTCCACGCTCGCCGCCAGCAGCTTCTGCAGGCCTCCGAAGTGCTCCACCAGCCGCTCGATGATCGCCCCCGGCAGTCTGGGCACCTTCGCCAGCAGACGGAAACCCCGCGGGGACACCGCCGAGTCCAGCGTCTCGGGCGAGCCGCTGTATCCCAGCGCCCGCGCCACCACCGGCAGTTCCAGCAGCTCCGTGTGGCTCAGCGCGTCCAGCTCGGTCAGCGCCTCGGCCACCGTGCGTGACCGTTTCGCCGTCGGCTCGGGAACGTAGTCCCGGACCACCAGCTCCCGCTCCGGCTCCACGCCCGCGATCAGCTCGTCCAACTGCAGCGAGAGGAGGCGTCCGTCGGTGCCGAGCTCGACCACGTACTCCGCGATCTCGGTCGCGATCCGCCGCACCATCTCCAGCCGCTGCGCCACCGCCGTCACGTCCCGGACGGTGACCAGGTCCTCGATCTCCAGCGCGGAGAGCGTGCCGGCCACCTCGTCGAGGCGGAGCTTGTACCGCTCCAGGGTGGCGAGCGCCTGGTTGGCCCGGGACAGGATCGCGGAGGACTCCTCCAGGACCCGCCGCTCCCCGTCCACGTACAGCGCGATCAGCCGCATGGACTGGGAGACCGAGACGACGGGGAAGCCGCACGCCTTGGAGACCCGGTCCGCCGTACGGTGACGGGTCCCCGTCTCCTCCGTGTGGATCGAGGCGTCCGGGACCAGCTGCACCCCGGCCCGCAGGATCTTGGTCATGTCCTTGTCGAGGATCAGAGCGCCGTCGAGCTTGCACAGCTCGCGCAGGCGGGTCGCGGTGAACTCCACGTCCAGCACGAACCCGCCGGTACACATCGATTCGACGGTCTTGTCCATGCCCAGGACGATCAGCCCGCCGGTGTTGCCCCGGAGAATGCGCTCCAGGCCGTCCCGCAGGGCCATTCCGGGCGCGACCGCGCTCAACGAGGCGCGCATCAGCGCCTCGTTACCGGTGCCTTGGCCGGACTTTCCGGGCGCTGTCGCCCGGTCGTTGGCTGCCACTGCACTCCTCCGGTCGACAGGTTTGCGGTGCCCTTGCGTCCCCCATGCCGTGTCCACGGGCGGGCGAGACCAGGGCAAAGTCTACCGGCGCGTGTTGTCCTCCTGCGGTGCCTCCTGACGAGACCGGCGCGGGAGGACCCGCAGAGCATCCCCCATGTCGGCGACTTCTGTGACCTTCATACCCGAAGGAACCCTCCCCGGGTCGGTCGGTACCAAGGCGTGGGTGAAGCCGAGACGGTGTGCCTCGGCCAGTCTCCGCTGCACCCCGGTGACCCTTCTGACCTCGCCCGCGAGCCCCACCTCACCGATCGCGACCAGGTTCTTCGGGAGCGGGGTGTCGCTGGCGGCACTGGCCAGCGCGAGCGCGATCGCCAGGTCCGCCGCGGGCTCGGTGAGCTTCACGCCGCCGACCGTCGCGCTGTAGATGTCCCGCTTGCCGAGCGCGCTGATCCGGCCGCGCTGCTCCAGCACGGCGAGCATCATCGAGACCCGGGAGGTCTCCAGACCGGAGGTGGTGCGCCGGGGTGAGGGGATCTGGGAGTCGACGGTGAGCGCCTGCACCTCGGCGACCAGGGGCCGCTTGCCCTCCAGAGTCACCGTCAGGCAGGTGCCCGGCACCGCCACGTCGCGCCGGGTCAGGAAGAGGCCCGAAGGGTCGGCGAGGCCGGTGATGCCCTCGTCGTGCAGCTCGAAGCAGCCGACCTCGTCGGTCGCCCCGTAACGGTTCTTGACGCCGCGCACCAGGCGCAGCCGGGCGTGGCGGTCGCCCTCGAAGGAGAGCACCACGTCGACCAGGTGCTCCAGCAGCCGCGGCCCGGCGATCGCGCCGTCCTTCGTGACGTGGCCGACGAGCAGCGTGGCCATCCCGCGCTCCTTGGAGGCCCGGATCAGGGCCCCGGCCACCTCCCGGACCTGGGCCATCCCGCCGGGCGCGCCGTCGATCTCGGGCGAGGCGACCGTCTGCACCGAGTCCAGGACGAGCAGCGAGGGCTTCACCGCGTCCAGATGCCCGAGCACCGCCGAGAGGTCGGTCTCCGCCGCGAGATAGAGGTGGTCGTTGATCGCCCGGATCCGGTCGGCCCGCATCCGGACCTGGCTCGCGGACTCCTCGGCGGTCACGTAGAGCGTGCGGTGGTCCGCGCTCGCCGCCTTGGCCGCCACGTCCAGCAGCAGCGTCGACTTGCCGACGCCCGGCTCGCCCGCCAGCAGCACGACGGCCCCCGGCACGAGCCCGCCGCCCAGCACCCGGTCCAGCTCACCGACGCCGGTCGAGCGCGCGGTGGCCTGACGGCTGTCGACCTCGCCGATCGGCACGGCGGGCGTCGAGACCCGGCCGGCCGCGGTGGTGCGCACGGCGGGCGCGCCGCCGAACTCCTCGACCGTCCCCCACGCCTGGCACTCGGGGCAACGGCCGAGCCATTTGGCGGTGGTCCAGCCGCATTCGGTACAGCGGTAGGACGGCCGGTCCTTCGCGGATTTCGTACGGGCAGCCATGGCGTCACCGTATAGGTGGGGTCTGACAGCGCCGCCCGCGCAGGGGCTCGGGGAGCCCCTGCGCACAGAGGGCGCACGGAAGCACTACGGGCGGAATCCGTGATCCCCGTCCCCTTTCGGGGGATACGTTCACCCGAAAGGATTAAATGTGCTCAAGGGCCGCCAAGGGCGCGTACTCCCTGCCTACGGTCGCCGGGTGACGAGCAGCAGGCTGCAGACCCCCACGCACACCACCGGCGCACCCCGGGCGCACCGACGAGCACCTCACGCCTCGGCCCAGCGACCGGCCGCACGTTACGAGCCGCACCTCGACGGACTCTTCACCTACTGCCTCTCCGTGCTCTGCGACCACGACGCGGCGACCGAGGCGCTCGGTACGGTCCTGGCCATCGCGGACCGGCACGACACCCGGTGCCCCGAGGCCGAGGAGGAACGTCAATCCTGGCTCTACGCACTGGCCCGGTGGACGTGCCTGCGCACCCTCACCGAGCGCAGGCGCGGCCGCCAGGCCCACCGCAGGCCCCCGGCGCCGACGAGGGGCGCGGGCCCCGCAGAGCGCACCTCGGCGGTCGTGAAGGGCCCGGCAGCCACCGCGGAAGGCCACGAGGGCGCGCACCTCACCCCGGAGGACGCCACCACCCCCGCCCCCGCCGAGTCCCCGGCCGCAGAGGCCCGCCGCCGGGAGCTCGCCACGCTCGCCTGGCCCGAGGCCGCGGGCACCACGCCGGAGCAGCGCGAAGCGCTCGAACTGGCCGTACGCCACCGGCTCACCCCTCGCGCCGTCGCCTCCGTGCTCGGCCTGGAACCGGTCACCGCCCGGGAGCTGCTGGCGGCCGCTGCCTGCGAGGTCGAGCGCACCCGCGCCGCGCTCGCCGTCGTGGAGACCGCAGGCTGCCCCACCGTCGCCCGGCTCACCGGTGACCACCAGGTGCTGCTCTCCGCCGCACTGCGCCGCGAGCTGGTCGGGCACGTCGACGACTGCCCACGGTGCCGCCGCGCCGCCGAACGGGTCGACGCCGCGGGCCCCTGGCCCGGTGCCGCCGTCGCCCCGACCGCCCCCCTGCCGCTCGTCGAGGCCCCCCGCCCCTCCGTGCACGTCGCCCTGGCCCAGGCCCGGCGCTCCCGCTCGGGCGGCCCGCGCTTCGGCCGCACCGGCTACCCGATGGACCCCAAGGACCACGCCGCCCGCCGGGACCGGCTGCGCGCCCGGGTCGTGACGACGACGGTGGTCGCCACCGTGGTCGCCGCCCCGGTGATCGCCCTGTGGGCCGCGTACCGGGGAGCCCCGCTCACCGGCGAGGGCCACGACGGCTCCAGGGTCACCGCCACGGAGATCGAGGGCGCGGGGGAGCGGAGCGACGACCCCGGGACCCCGTACGAGAAGACGGGCAACGCCCGCCCCGGCGACCGGCGCGGCGTCCCCATCCCGGATGTCACGGCCGAGGTCGTCAGCACCGGCGGCGACCGGGAGAGCACGGGCCGCCTGAAGGTCACCGTCCGGACCTCCGGCACGCTCACCACGATCACGCTGACCGCCTCCGCCCAGGGCCCGGTCGACTGGACGGCCACCACGGACGCGCGGTGGCTGCACCTCAGCCGTACGGCGGGCACCCTCGCGGCCGGGAAGTCCGCCACCGTCACGGTCGCGGTGAACCACGCGGCGGCGCCGCGCGGCCCGTGGCGCGCCCGGATCGCGCTGGACCCGTCGGGCTCCGCCGTGATCATCGGCGGCCACGGTGCCACCGCCCCGCCCACCGGCACCAGCCCCGGCCCGACGCGCCCCGCCCCCGGTTCCCCCGCCCCGACGGACCCCGGGCCGACCGGTCCGGGCCCGGGCCCCACCGACCCCGGCCCGACGGACCCAGGCCCGACCGATCCGGGCCCCGGCCCCACCGATCCGGGCCCCGGCCCCACCGATCCGGGTCCCACGGACCCCGCACCCACGGACCCCGCGCCCACCGACCCCACCCCGACCGACCCCGCGGACCCGCCGGACCCCGACCCCACGGACCCGCCCGACCCGGGCCCTACGGATCCGGCGCCGACGGAGTGACGACGGGCTCCAGGAACTGACAGGAACGACGTCTGACAGGAACTACGCACCGGTGACAGGAACTACGCACCGGTGACAGGAACTACGCACCGGTGACAGGAACTACGCACCGGTGACAGGAACTACGTACCGGCCACCTTCGGGTCCGCCGGATGCGGCGCCATCGGCAGCAGCGATGCCAGCCGCTCCTCGCACAGCTCGACCAGCCGGTCGTAGGCCTCCTTGCCCATCAGCTCGATCAGCTCCGGCCGATAGGTCACGTACACCGGGTCCCCGGCCCCGTGCGCGGACGTCGCCGAGGTGCACCACCAGTGCAGGTCATGACCGCCCGGGCCCCAGCCCCGGCGGTCGTACTCACCGATCGTCACCTGGAGTACCCGGGTGTCGTCGGGCCGGTCGATCCAGTCGTACGTACGCCGCACCGGCAGCTGCCAGCACACGTCCGGCTTGGTCTCCAGGGGCTCCTTGCCCTCGCGCAGCGCCAGGATGTGCAGCGAGCAGCCCGCCCCGGCGGCGAATCCCGGCCGGTTCTGGAAGATGCAGGACCCCTCCCAGCGGCGCGTCTGGCGTTCGCCGTCCTCGTCGACGCCGACCCAGCCCGTCTCCGTGCCGACGTCGTGGAACTGCCACAGGTCGGGGGTGAGCCGCGCCACGTTCTCGGCGACCCGCTTCTCGTCGTCCTCGTCGGAGAAGTGCGCGCCCAGCGTGCAGCAGCCGTCATCGGCGCGGCCCGCCTGGATGCCCTGGCAGCCGCTGCCGAAAATGCAGGTCCAGCGGGAGGTCAGCCAGGTCAGATCGCAGCGGAAGACCTGCTCGTCGTCGCCGGGATCGGGAAACTCCACCCAGGCCCGCGCGAAGTCGATGCCCTTCTCGTCGGACGGGTCCGGTCCGCTGGCCTCCGGCTGTGACGTCTGCTTGTTCGACTTCGGCTTCTTCGTGGCTTTGTCCTGCTTAGCCTTTTTCGTCTTTGGCACGCGCCCAGAGTAAGTCGCGCGGCGCAGTAGCGTTCCCCTATGAGACTCGGAGTCCTCGACGTGGGATCGAACACGGTGCACCTGCTGGTGGTCGACGCCCACCCCGGCGCCCGCCCGCTGCCCGCGCACTCGCACAAGGCGGAGCTTCGCCTCGCCGAACTGCTCGACGAGGGCGGCGCGATCGGTCCGCTCGGCGTGGACCGGCTGGTGGCGACGATCGCCGGGGCGGTCCAGGCCGCCGAGGACAAGGGGTGCGAGGACGTGCTCGCCTTCGCCACCTCCGCGGTGCGCGAGGCGACCAACGCGGACCTGGTGCTGGAGCGCGTACGGGTCGAGACCGGCGTCGACCTCGCCGTCCTCAGCGGCGCGGAGGAGGCCCGGCTCACCTTCCTGGCCGCCCGCCGCTGGTTCGGCTGGTCGGCGGGGAAGCTGCTGGTCCTCGACATCGGGGGCGGCTCGCTGGAGATCGCCTTCGGCATCGACGAGGAGCCGGACACCGCCGTCTCCCTGCCGCTCGGCGCGGGCCGCCTCACCGGCGCCTGGCTGCCGGACGACCCGGCCGACCCGGAGCAGGTCAGGGCGTTGCGCCGGCATGTGCGGGCCAGCATCGCGCGGACGGTGGGCGAGTTCAGCCGCGCCGGACGCCCGGACCACGTGGTCGCCACCTCCAAGACCTTCAAGCAGCTCGCCAGGATCGCCGGCGCCGCCCGCTCCACCGAGGGCCTCTACGTGCAGCGCTGCCTCAGCCGCAGCGCCCTGGAGGAGTGGGTCCCCAAGCTGGCGGCGATGACCGTCGAGGAGCGCGGCCGCCTCCCCGGCGTCTCCGAGGGCCGGGCCGCCCAGCTGCTGGCCGGAGCTCTGGTGGCGGAGGGCGCGATGGACCTGTTCGGCGTGGAGGAGCTGGAGATCTGCCCCTGGGCGCTGCGCGAGGGCGTCATCCTGCGCCGCCTGGACCACCTCCCGGTGGAGCGGGCCGCGCTGCCCGGGTGACGTACGACGCGAGCCCATGGCCCTGATCACTTTCCGCCAGGGCCCCTCGGCGCGGCGCACAGGTGCCCGTACGCTGTCCAGGTGGCAGAACCAGTGGTGCGCGTCCCCGATGCGAAGGTCGCCCTGTCAACGGCCTCGGTCTACCCCGAGTCCACCGCGACGGCCTTCGAGATCGCCGCGCGCCTGGGGTACGACGGCGTCGAGGTCATGGTCTGGACCGATCCTGTCAGTCAGGACATCGAGGCCCTGCGCCGGCTCTCCGACTACCACCAGGTCCCGATCCTGGCAGTCCACGCGCCCTGCCTCCTGATCACCCAGCGCGTCTGGTCCACCGACCCCTGGGTGAAACTCCAGCGGGCCAGGGCGGCGGCGGAGAAGCTCGGCGCTTCCACGGTCGTGGTGCACCCGCCGTTCCGGTGGCAGCGCAACTACGCCAAGGACTTCGTGACCGGAATCTGGCGGATGGCCGACGAGAGCGACGTCCGGTTCGCCGTCGAGAACATGTACCCGTGGCGCTACCGGGACCGCGAGATGCTCGCGTACGCCCCCGACTGGGACGTCACCAACGACGACTACCGGCACTTCACGGTCGACCTCTCGCACACCGCGACCGCCCGCACCGACAGCCTCGCCATGGTGGACCGGATGGGCGACCGGCTCGCCCACGTCCACCTCGCCGACGGCAAGGGCTCGGCCAAGGACGAGCACCTGGTGCCCGGCCGGGGCGACCAGCCGTGCGCGGAGCTGCTGGAGCGCCTGGCCCGTACGTCGTTCGACGGTCATGTCGTCATCGAGGTCAACACCCGCCGCGCGATGTCCTCCGCCGAACGCGAGGCCGACCTCGCCGAGGCCCTGGCCTTCACCCGCCTCCACCTCGCCTCGGCCACCGCCACCACGGACCCGGCCCCCCGGACCCACCGCCCGTGACCGAGGACCGCATGCTCCCGCTCCCCGCCTCCCCGGCCCCGGCCCGCCCGTGACCGAGGACGCACCCGCCCCCCGGCGCCGGGGCCGCCCCTCCCGCCGGACCGCCGCCGAAGGCCCCGACGCCCGTACACGCATCCTCCGGGCGGCCCGTACCGAGTTCGCCGAGCACGGCTACGACAAGACCTCGATCCGCCAGGTCGCCAAGGCCGCCGGGGTCGACGCGGCCCTCGTCCACCACTACTTCGGTACGAAGGACGATGTCTTCGCGGCCGCCGTCGAGCTCTCCTTCGAACCGGCCCTCGTCATCCCCGAGGTCCTCGGCGGCCTTCCGGAGGGCCTGGGGGAGCGGCTGGCCCGCTACTTCCTCTCCGTATGGGAGAACCCGGCCACCCGCGCCCCCCTCCTCGCGGTCCTGCGCTCGGCGCTCACCCATGAGGCGGCGGCGAAGGTGCTGCGCGGCTTCGTCCTGCGGCGGCTGCTGGAACGGATCGCGGCGGACCTCGACGTCCCCGACGCCACCTTCCGCGCGGAGCTCGCCGCCTCGCACCTGATCGGCATCGCGATGCTGCGCTACGTGATCCGCGCCGAGCCGCTCGCGTCGGCCGACCCGGAGGACATCGTCGCGATGGTGGCGCCGACGCTCCAGCGATACTTGACGGAGAGCTGACGACCCGCAGCGCAAGGCCCACACAGCGACCATCGTGTCCCGCATTCCGGACAGCCTGTCCAGATCTTGGATTCGGGGCGTACGCTCGAAGACAGTCTTTCCTAATCTGTCGGAGGCAGGTCCCCTGCCGAAGGAGCGAGCGACGATGCCCCAGCTGAGGTCCCGCACGGTCACCCACGGACGCAACATGGCGGGCGCGCGCGCCCTTATGCGCGCGTCGGGCGTAGCGAGCGCGGACATCGGCAAGCCGATCATCGCGGTCGCCAACTCGTTCACCGAGTTCGTCCCCGGCCACACCCACCTCGCCCCGGTCGGCCGGATCGTCTCCGAGGCGATCCTGGCGGCGGGCGCGGTCCCGCGCGAGTTCAACACCATCGCCGTGGACGACGGCATCGCGATGGGCCACGGCGGCATGCTCTACAGCCTGCCCTCGCGCGACCTGATCGCCGACTCCGTCGAGTACATGGTCGAGGCGCACTGCGCGGACGCGCTGATCTGCATCTCCAACTGCGACAAGATCACCCCGGGCATGCTGATGGCCGCCATGCGCCTCAACATCCCGACCGTCTTCGTCTCCGGCGGCCCGATGGAGGCCGGCAAGGCCACCCTCGTCGACGGCACCGTGCGCAAACTCGACCTGGTCAACGCGATCAGCGACGCGGTCGACGAAAGCATCTCCGACGAGGACATCCTCCGTATCGAGGAGAACGCCTGCCCCACCTGCGGCAGTTGTTCCGGCATGTTCACCGCCAACTCGATGAACTGCCTGACCGAGGTCCTCGGCCTCTCCCTCCCCGGCAACGGCTCGGTCCTCGCCACCCACACCGCCCGCAAGGCGCTGTACGAGGACGCCGGCCGCACGGTCGTCGAGATCACCAAGCGGTACTACGAGCAGGACGACGAGACGGTCCTGCCCCGCGCCATCGGCACCCGCGCCGCGTTCGACAACGCCATGGCGCTGGACATCGCGATGGGCGGCTCCACCAACACGATCCTCCACCTGCTGGCCGCCGCCGAGGAAGCTGAGCTGGCGTACGACCTGGACGACATCAACGAGGTCTCGCGCCGCGTCCCGTGCCTGTCCAAGGTCGCCCCGAACGTCGCCCCCGGCGGCACGTACTACATGGAGGACGTCCACCGCGCCGGCGGCATCCCCGCCCTCCTCGGCGAACTGCACCGCGGCGGGCTGCTCAACGAGGACGTGCACTCCGTGCACTCCGACACCCTCGCCGAGTGGCTGAAGAACTGGGACGTGCGCGGAGGCTCCCCGTCCCCCGACGCCGTCGAGCTGTGGCACGCCGCCCCCGGCTGCGTCCGTTCCGCGACCGCCTTCTCCCAGTCCGAGCGGTGGGACACCCTCGACCTGGACGCGGCGGGCGGCTGCATCCGCGACGTCGAGCACGCCTACTCCAAGGACGGCGGCCTCGCCGTCCTCAAGGGCAACCTCGCCGTGGACGGCTGCGTCGTGAAGACGGCCGGCGTCGACGAGTCGATCTGGACCTTCGAGGGCCCGGCCGTCGTCTGCGAGTCGCAGGAGGAGGCCGTCGACAAGATCCTCCGCAAGGAGATCAAGGCGGGGGATGTCGTCGTCATCCGCTACGAAGGCCCGCGCGGCGGCCCCGGGATGCAGGAGATGCTCTACCCCACGTCCTTCCTCAAGGGCCGGGGCCTGGGCAAGGTCTGCGCCCTGGTCACCGACGGCCGCTTCTCCGGCGGTACGTCGGGCCTCTCCATCGGCCACGCCTCGCCCGAGGCGGCCTCCGGTGGCACGATCGCGCTCGTCGAGGACGGCGACCGGATCCGGATCGACATCCCGAACCGGTCGATCGAGCTGCTGGTCGACGACGCCGAACTGGCCGTCCGCCGCGAGGCGCTGAACGGCGTGTACGCCCCCAAGAACCGCGAGCGCAAGGTCTCGGCCGCCCTGCGCGCCTACGCGGCGATGGCAACGAGCGCGGACCGGGGCGCGGTCAGGGACGTCTCAAAGCTGGGCTGACCTGTCGGGGGGAGCCGCTTCCGGCTCCCCCTCCAGCCCTTCCGGCGTGTGAGGAGCGGGGTCCGGGACGGAACTCCGGGGGCAACCGGGGTGCGCCTCGGGGTCCGACCAGGGCGGCGCCCCTGTCACCAGCCCCCCGGCTCCAGCCCGTCCACCGCGAACACCGACCCGTCGGGGGCCGTCCCCACGACCACCCGCCCCGCCGCCACCGGGGCGGGCAGGTCGGACGCGTACGTCAGCTTCCCGCCGCTCAGCCGCGCCCGCGTCTGCCCCACCAGCGCCCCCCGCCCCGTGTCGACGGCCAGCAGCCGCCCGTCCGCAGCCGAGAAGTACAGGTGCCCGCCATGCCCGAGCACCGGCGCGGACCCCCTTCCCACCGCGGTCTCCAGCCGCCACAGCTCGGCCTTCCCGCCGCCCGCCCCGGTGTCCACCGCCAGCAGCGATCCGCCCCGCCCCAGCAGGTACGCGGCGTCCCCGCCCATCACCACCTGCGGCTCGTCCAGCCGGAACGGCAGCGCGATCCGGGCGGCCTCCCGCTTCCCCGGCGCGTACCGCACCAGCCCGACCGTCTGCATGTCCGCGTTCATCTCCGTCAGGACCAGCTCCCCCGCCCCGGCGGTGGCGACCGGCGTGAGCATCCCGTCCAGCCGCAGCTGCCACGCGGTCCGGCCGCTCGCCGCGTCCACGGCGGTCACCAGGGTGGAGGCGCCGGTCGGCGCGTGCTCGAAGGCGTACGCGAGGCCGGACGCCTCGTCGTACAGCCCGAAGTCGGGCCGCGTGTGCCCCGTCAGCGGGCGCTCCCACCGCTCCACCCCGCTCGCGCCGTCGACCGCCGTGACCGTGCCGCCGTCCGCGACGGCCAGGAGGGCCGAGCCTGCGGGAAACGCGGAGCCGGGGCTCGCGGAGAGGCCGGTCTCCCGGACAGGGACGCCCTTCACCGGGTCGTACGCACGCAGCTTCCCGTCCGGCCCCGCCGAGAGCACCACCCCGCCCGAGACGATGGGCGCCGAGGCGTCGCGGAGCGCGGTGTTCCGGTCCGACCAGACCACGCGCCCGTTCGCCGGGTCGAGCCGCGCGGTCCCGGTCCCGGCCACCGCGCAGTACAGGGCTGCGCCCGCCCCGGCGGAGGAGCAGACGGGGGTGGCGCGGCCGCTGGTCCGCAGCGCGGTGCTCCACGGTGAGAAGGCGACATCGTCCGCCCCCTTGGCCTCCGCCGCCCGCTCCGGCGCCTGCGCAGGACCGCTCCCACCGCCACCCCACAGCGCGAACCCCCCGGCGCCCGCCCCCGCCATCAGCAGGAGCAGCACGGCCGCGAGGACCGGCCGCCCGGGCGTCGGCCGCCACCGCCGGGCCGGGACCGCCGCCCCGCGCACATGCGTGGCGTCCTCGGCCCCCTCCCGCTCGCCGGCCTCCACGGCGACCGCCGCGGGCCGCCGCTGAGCCGGTATGAACGCGGCGGCCTCGTACGACGGCGGCCGCAGCGCCGCCATCACCTCGTCCGGCGTCGGCCGCTGCGCCGGGTCCTTCGCCAGACACCGGCCGACCAGCTCCGCGAGATCCTCCGGCACCCCGCTGAGGTCCGCCTCGTCGTGCACCACCTGGTACGCCACGATGTACGGGCTGTCCGAGTCGAACGGACCCCGCCCCGTCGCCGCGTGGACGAGCACCGCCCCCAGCGCGAACACATCGGCGGCCGGCCCGACCTCACGCGGCCGCTGGAACTGTTCGGGTGCCATATAGGGCGGCGAGCCGATCAGCTTGCCGGTCTCGGTGCGCAGATCGCTGTCGTACGGGCGCGAGATCCCGAAGTCGATGACCTTCGGGCCCGCGTCGGAGAGCAGCACGTTGCTCGGCTTCAGATCGCGGTGGATGACGCCCGCCCGGTGGATGTCCCGCAGCGCCTCGGCCAGCCCGGCGGTCAGCCTGCGCAGCTCGGCGGGGGCCAGCGGGCCGTTCCGCTTCACCTGCTCGGCGAGGGTCGGCCCGGGCACGTACAAGGTGGCCATCCACGGCCGCTCGGCCTCCGGGTCGGCGTCCACGACAGGCGCGGTGAACGCCCCGCTGACCCGCCGCGCGGCCGCCACCTCCTGCCGGAACCGGGCCCTGAACTCGGGGTCCGCCGCGTACGGCCGGTGCACCACCTTCACCGCGAGCTGGAGCCCGGAGGCGGAGCGCGCGAGATGGACGACGCCCATGCCGCCCGAGCCGAGACATGCCTCAAGGCGGTAGGTACCCGCATAGTCCGGAAACTCCGCTTCCGGATGCGCTCCGGCCCCTGGCAGCGGCGGCATCGCCCACCCCCGTGTGTTGATGCGCAAGCGCGACGCACGGAGCCTAGTCGATGGTGCGTGCGAGTGGCGTGGGGCTTGTTAGCCTGCGCGTCGTACGGCTTCGTACACATCGTTTCTCAACGGGGGAGGCCCTCATGGGCGTTGACGAGCAGACTGTGGACCCGGCGGCGGAGGGGGCGGCCGAGGCCACCGAATCCACCACGACAGCGGCGGTGGCACCGGCCTCGTCGCACAGATACCCGATCGCCCCCGGCTACCGGGTCAACGTCCGCACCGGCCCCGGCACCAGCTACCGGATCGTGCGGACGCTCCCGCTCGGGATGAGGGTCCCGATCTACTGCCAGAAGCCGGGGGAGCGGGTCACCGGCCCGTACGGCACGTCGAACCTCTGGTGCAACATCGCCAACGGCGAGTTCATCTCGGACACCTACGTCTACACGGGCAGCGACGGCTACGTCGCTCCGCGCTGCGACTGACCCGGAACCGACCGGCCCGCCGAGCCGCTCGCTCACGGGACGACCTCCGTCCGGGGATAATCGACCCCGTGAGCGAGAACAGCGAGAACAGCGGCACCAGCGAAGCCCCCGGCGCCCCCGGGGCCCCCACGCCCCCGGGCGCACCTCCCGGCCCGCAGCCCGAGCCGATCCGTTTCTTCGGGACGACCTGGGTCGACCACGACGGCGGCTACGGGCTGCGGCGCGCCGGTGTCGCGGTCGGCTCGCTGGCCGCCGCCGTGGCCGCCTGCTTCGTCCTGCGCTTCGCCTTCCAGGGCCTGGAGATCGCGGAGGTCGGCAGCCTCATCGGGATGCTGGTGATCGTGATGTTCGCGATCTGCAGCGCCATCGCGTTCCGCAAGACCTGGGAGGGCTTCGGCGCCCGCCCGAAGGACCCGGCCCGCGAGGACACCCTGCGCGGCCTGAAGTCGATCGGCTTCATCGGCTCGCTGCTCGCCTATTTCTTCCGCTCGCTCATCGAGGCCCCGGGCGAGAAGCTGCGCCGCACGGAGTACGAGAGCGCCCGCACCCAGTTCGACAAGCGCCGCACGTCCCGCACGGGCAACCCGGCGGCCCGCAAGCGCCCGAAGCGCCGCTGACCTGAAGAACCCCTGACGTCACGGGCAGGGCTCAACACCCTCCCTCGCCCGTTGCCCGTCCTCCTCACCTCACCTCACCTCGACTCGCGCCCACCCCCCCCCGCCACACCGCCTGCCGGGCCCCGCGCCGCGCGGCCCGCGCCTCCAGCTCGGCCGCGCAGGCGTGGCCGGTGTGCGGCAGCCCGCTCAGACCCCGCTCCACCTTCCGGTCAACCCGGGCGTGCACCAGGCGAGCGCCGCCACCGGGATCCTCCCGAGCGCCCCCGGCAGCGCGGCCACGAAGAGCAGCAGCCGAAGCCCATGGAGCACCCGGCGGGACGCCTCGGTCCGGGCACCCGGGTGGACGTCGGCCGAGCTCTGCACGATGACAGCCGTCATGGGCGGCGGACCGAGCGCCCCGCACACGGTGTTGCCCGCGCGCCGGGTGATCAGCTCCTTGTCGTAGTCCGTACCCGGCGCTCCCCGCCCCCTTGACGACCGCACGCACCCGGGTCTGTAATTCATCACATGATGAATTACAGACCCGGGAAGGCCCAGCCGCCCCCAGCGGTGCAGGCCCGCGACCTCACCGTCGTACGAGGTGACCGCACGGTCCTGCGCACCCTCGACTTCTCCCTCGAACCCGGCACCATCACCGGTCTCCTCGGCCCCTCCGGCTGCGGAAAGACCACGCTGATGCGCGCGGTCGCCGGCACGCAGGCCAAGGTGACGGGCACACTCGACGTCCTCGGCCACCCCGCCGGAGCCCCGGCCCTGCGCCCCCGCATCGGCTACGTCACCCAGGCGCCCTCCGTCTACACGGACCTCACCGTCCGCCAGAACCTGGACTACTTCGCCGCCGTCCTGCTCCCCGGCCGCTCCCACCGGGAGACCCGCCGAGCCGCGGTCACCCGCGCCATCGAGGACGTCGACCTCCCCAGCCACGCCGACTCTCTCGCCGCCGCACTCTCCGGCGGCCAGCGCAGCCGCGTCTCCCTGGCGGTCGCCCTGCTCTCCACACCGGATCTGCTGGTCCTGGACGAACCGACGGTCGGCCTGGACCCCGTCCTGCGCCGGGACCTGTGGGACCTCTTCCACCGCCTGGCCGCCGACCGGGGCGCCACCCTCCTCATCTCGTCCCACGTCATGGACGAGGCCGAACGCTGCCACCGCCTGCTCCTGATGCGCGAGGGCCGCATCCTCGCCGAGGACACGCCCGAGGCACTGCGCACCCGCACCGGCACGGCGACGGTGGAGGAGGCCTTCCTCCACCTGGTCGACGAGGCGGCTGCACGAGGCACCCACCCCGAGGAGCCCACGCCATGACCACGCGAACAGCGCCCACCGCCCCCACCGGCCGAGCCCTGAACCCCTCCCGTACGGCAGCCACGGCGACCCGGGTCCTGCGCCAGCTCCGCCACGACCCCCGCACGATCGCGCTCCTCCTGATCGTCCCGGTCGCGATGATCACGCTGCTCCGCTACGTCTTCGACGGCGCCCCCGAGACGTTCGACGCGATCGGAGCCTCGCTCCTGGGCGTCTTCCCGCTGATCACGATGTTTCTGGTGACCTCGATCGCCACCCTGCGCGAACGCACCTCGGGCACCCTCGAACGCCTCCTCGCCCTCCCCCTCGGCAAGGGCGACCTGATCGCCGGGTACGCCCTGGCGTTCGGGGCGATCGCGGTCGTCCAGTCCGCCCTGGCCACCGCCGTCTCCGTCTGGCTGCTCGGCCTGGACGTGACGGGCTCCCCGTGGCTGCTGCTCCTGGTCGCCCTCCTCGACGCCCTGCTCGGCACGGCGCTCGGCCTCTTCGTCTCCGCGTTCGCCGCGTCCGAGTTCCAGGCCGTCCAGTTCATGCCGGCGGTGATCTTCCCCCAGCTCCTGCTCTGCGGCCTGTTCATCCCCCGCGACCAGATGCACCCCGTACTGGAGGCGATCTCGGACGTCCTGCCCATGTCGTACGCCGTCGACGGCATGAACCAGGTCCTCCACCACTCCGACCTCACCGGCGACTTCCTCCGGGACATCGCGGTGGTAGCGGGAAGCGCGCTCCTGGTCCTCTGCCTGGGCGCGATCACCCTGCGCCGCCGCACGGCCTGAGACGCCACCGCACGACCTGAGCCCCCGGTGCGAGGATGACGGACAAGGCGACGGTTACGCATCCGACGCATCCCGACCCCAGCACCGCCCGGAGGGCGAACCCATGACCCAGACAGTCGCAGTCCTCGGCACCGGCAAGATCGGCGAGGCCCTCCTCAGCGGCATGATCCGGGCCGGCTGGCGACCGGCCGACCTCCTGGTGACCACGCGCCGCAGCGAGCGGGCCCAGGAACTGCACACGCGGTACGGAGTCGAGTCGGTCAGCAACGCCGAAGCGGCAAAAGCGGCGGACATCGTCATCCTGGCCGTCAAGCCGCAGGACATGGGCAAGCTCCTCGACGAACTGGCCCCGCACGTCGGCGCCGACCGCCTGGTCATCAGCGCGGCCGCCGGCATCACCACCACGTTCATCGAGGAACGGCTCACGGAGGGCACCCCGGT
Organism: Streptomyces sp. NPDC006261; assembly: GCF_040613515.1. Classification (NCBI taxonomy): domain Bacteria; kingdom Bacillati; phylum Actinomycetota; class Actinomycetes; order Kitasatosporales; family Streptomycetaceae; genus Streptomyces; species Streptomyces sp. NPDC006261. The sequence goes on along the minus strand of NZ_JBEXSI010000014.1, from coordinate 976 downwards.
CGTCCGGGTCATGCCCAACACCCCGGTCCTCGTGGACGAGGGCATGTCCGTCATCTCGGCCGGCAGTCACGCCACCGGGGCGCACCTCACCACCACCGAGGAGATCTTCGGCGGCGTCGGCAAGACCCTGCGCGTCCCGGAGTCCCAGCAGGACGCGGCCACGGCCCTCTCCGGCTCGGGTCCCGCCTACTTCTACTTCCTGGTCGAGGCCATGACCGACGCGGGCATCCTGCTGGGCCTGCCCCGCGCCCAGGCCCACGACCTCATCGTCCAGGCCGCCATCGGCGCCGCCGTGATGCTCCGGGACAGCGGCGAACACCCGGTCAAGCTCCGCGAGGCCGTCACCAGCCCCGCCGGCACCACGATCAGCGCCATCCGCGAGCTGGAGAACCACGGCGTACGGGCCGCCCTCATCGCCGCCCTCGAAGCCGCCCGCGACCGCAGCCGCGAACTGGCCTCCGGCAACGGCTGACCAGCCCCCGAGCGCCCGGCCCGCCTCCGGCCGCCGCACCCGCGGCGGGGGGTTGACACACCCGGACCGGAACCGTAATGTGCTCCGAGTTGTCCGACGTGAGTGCCGACCCCGGTCGGTCCCCGGACAGCCATCCCGCAGTGACCACGACCAGCAGCGACCTCGTGTCGCCTGCTTTTTCGTGCGCATTCGCGAAATGAGGAATCCGCGTTCGAAGGGACGCACCCCGATTAGCGTCGGGGGCCAGGAATCCGCTAAAGTCTCACTCGTCGGAACGGCCCAACAGCCGGGAAGACAAGCCCCGCTGACTGGGAATCAGGCCCGAAAGGATCTGATAGAGTCGGACTCGCCGGAAAGGGAAAACGCGAAAGCGAAGGACCTGGAAAGCGAAAACAGCAGGATCGCTCGACCCGCTTCGACCGGGAATCGGACACGAAAGAGTCTGATAGAGTCGGAAACGCAAGAACGAAGGGAAGCGCCCGGAGGGCCCCGGTGAAACGGGAC